>JAHFJQ010000067.1 GCA_023245755.1 archaeon
AATCTATTGCGGTGATTGGTGTGTCCAAAGAGCCTAATAAGGTAGGCCACATTATTTTCAAAAACCTTTATCAGAAATTTAAAACGTTTCCAGTTAATCCAAAAGAAAAACAAATTCTTGGGCAAAGAGTATATGCTTCTGTAAAGGAGATTCCTCGTGCAGATCTTGCAATAATAGCTATTCCCGTAGGTGGAGTGATTGAAGCAGTCCATGATTGCGGAAAAAAAGGGATAAAACATCTAATCATTATATCTTCAGGATTTAAAGAAATTGGAAATACGCATTTGGAGTACGAGCTTGCAAAGGCTTTGGATCAACATGGTATCAAATGTGTGGGCCCTAACTGTTTAGGGGTCTTTGATGCACATTCTGGTCTTGACTCTTTATTTTTACCAACAAAAAAACTTACTCGCCCTAAAGCAGGCAGTATATCTTTTGTCTCCCAATCTGGTGCAGTAGGCTCTGCAGTATTAGATCTCCTTGCAGAAGAAGCCTATGGCTTTGCGAAATTCATTAGCTATGGCAATGGCACAAATCTTTCAGAAACAGATTTTCTCCAGTATTTAGAAAAAGATCCACAAACAAAAGTGATCTGTATGTATGTAGAAGGAATTCATGATGGGAAAAGATTCTTAGAAGTGGCAAAGAAAGCAAAAAAACCCATTATTATCATAAAAGGCGGAAAATCGCAAAAAGGGGCACATGCAACACTTTCTCATACGGGATCTCTTGCAGGTTCGTATGAAATTTACAAAGGTGCATTCAAACAAGCAGGAGTGATTACTGCTGATTCTTTAGAAGAGGTTTTCCACATTGCAAAACTTTTTGTAACCCTTCCTAAACCTCGAGGGAAAAGAGTGCAAATTATTACCAATGGGGGGGGATATGGCATTATGACAACAGATGAGCTTGAAATGCAAGGCCTTCCTCTTGCAGAGATGAGCTCACAGACTCGTAGTTTTCTTAAGCACCATGTTCCAAAAATTGTCATTATTTCCAACCCTATGGATCTTGTTGGTGATGCAACCAATGAACGTTATGGCTTAGCTCTAAAAATGTGTGTTGATGATAAAAATATAGATCTCATTTTTTTACTCATACTTCATCAAACACCTCGTATTGATGAAAAAATTATTGATGTAGTCAAGGCGCACAAAGGAAAAAAACCGATTATTATCCTCTCTGTGGGTGGAAAACAAACTCATATATTATCCAGAAGATTTGAATCCCTCCAGTTTCCTGTATTTGCCTTTCCTAAAGAAACGGTCTCTGCAGTAAAGAAATGGGTAGAGTGGTATTCTTAGAAAAAGTATTTTAATGTCCTAAAAATAATATCTTTATGGGCGCTTGGGCAAAATCTCTTTTTGGAAGGGAAGAATTTGATAGTATTGGAGTTATTATAGCAGGGAGAATTTCTATAAGAAGAGAGAAAGCAGTTTTAGAGTTAGGTGATGAACTGATTTCTAGTCATGATGCGGCATATCATGGGCACATTATTCGTATTGGAGAAAGGATTGTACCAATAGTAACAAATGTGTACGGTGCTCCAGCAATGGTTGACCTTCTAACAGAAATGTACGATGGTGGGTGTAGAACAGTAATTTTTATTGGTTCCGCATACGGTTTTCCTCCAGCAGATGTAGGTATGGTCACAATTCCCAGGCAGTGTTATCATTTTGATGGTATTTATCATCCAGTAGTTCCGGATAAAGTGTCTTCAAAGCCAGATAAAGAACTAGTGCAAAAAGTAAAAAATATCTTTAAGAAAGAAAAGGTTCTTTTTTCTGAAGGTCCAAATATTTCTGTACCTGCGGTTACGCTTCAACCATTACATGCAAATGAGCACTATAAAAAAATTAAACCGTATACATTAGAAATGGAATTAGCAGCATGTTTCTCTAGAGGAAAAGATCTTGGTATGCGCACAGCAGGGATCTTAGTAGTGAGTGATACACGTTCTTCAAAAATTCGTGATCTCGTAAAAAAAGAAATGAGAAATGAAAAGCTCTATCAGGCTATTAAAATATGTCTAAAGAATATACATCATTTTGAATGTTCTCCTCTAAAAACAAAGAAATCATTTAATATTGATGAACATCTTGCTGCAATAGTTCACGATCCAGAAGATAGAACCAATGTGTATAGAAAAAAATAACTACCTTGGTAATGGCTTTTCTGTTTTAAATCCACATTTTTTACAATATCTTGTTACATACATGCCATCAGGGAATTTTTGTTGGCCATCATGAAGAGGACCTTTACATTCTGGACAATGAGTAAGCATAGTTCCAAGAATGTTTAAGAGTTTATATTTTTTTGTATGAATAGATTAATAAATACCTTATTTTTTTCAAACCATATGGGTATACGTGCAGTTGTAACAGACTTTGATAATACGATCACAGAAGAACGTGGCCTCGATCCTTTTTTTGACGCATATACGAGAGAATTTTGTAAAGTCATGGATATGCAAAGAGCCGATTATGAAACTGCTCTAGCAGAAGTGAAAAGAGATATAGAAGAGCAACCTCTCAGGTACGGGTGGAAATCAAATGGGTTTTTCTCCGCTCCTGTACAAGGAGATCCTATTGGCACAAATACTGTTGCGCATATCGAAATATTAGAAAGAATAAGAAAAGGGCAAATACAAGGAATTTCTCTTCGTGTACCTCAAAGTGAAGCAGAAGTTCTGGAAATTAAGGAACAATGTTATTTAGAAGCATATCCCCAGAGAGAAACTTTTTTTCGTGAGGGTGCTGGAGAGTATCTGAACATATTAGGAGAGTTATTCCATGGTCGAGTAGCAATCGTTTCAAATTCAAGGGACATATCAATAAGAAAGAAACTAGAAAAAATTCCTGGTTTAGTAACAAGTCCCCGTATAATGGGCTTAGCACAAAAAATGCTTGTACGTTCTGATGAAGGCCAATATCAACCACAAGGGTTTCCTACACCAGTAAATCCAGACAGACCAGAGTATGTAAGTCTATTAAGGAATTTTCATCCTACTTTTTCAGAACTTGCAGTAGTAGGAGATAATTTCTTTCTTGATCTAAGTGCAATTCTCTATGTTGGTGGCTACGCAGTATTATTAGACACAGAAGTAACACAAGGCTATGAAATTCCTTTCTTAGAACAGCATTCTCATGCGCATTTCGCGAGAGGCTACGATTCAGTTATAGAATTCTTAAAAAGGCATCGTGCATAAATTTATTTTTTCTTATAATTTTGAATGATATCCAAAAGAAGTTTTGTTGCAAGGTGTGCAGTACGATAGTCCTGATCATAACTAGGGGTAAGTTCTATAATATCCACAGCCACAACAGTATATTCTTGCAGCATTTTTTTCAATAGAAATAAAACTTGATAATAATCTAATCCTCCTGGCACTGGAGCAGAAACACCTGGAGCAAATGCTGGGTCAAATACATTAAGATCAAGAGAGATATACACTTCTCCTTGTACCTTTTTTCGTATCTGTTCCCAACTGCTTGCATTTCCTTTTTCAAATAATTCTTCAGCAGAGATACGTAAAATCATTTCTTTCTTCACATGTTTTAGTTCTTCTACTTCCGTTTCTCGTACGCCTATTTGTACACATTTTCCCAGAGAAAGTTCTGCCGTTGTGAGAACCGATCCATAGTAGCCTTGCAGAGAAGGGAGAATATGTGGATGGGCATCAAAATAGACAATTGTTGCTTGAGGAAATTGTTTAATTGCTTCGAGTGTGACGCCTTGATCTCCACCAAGAATAAGGGGGACTTTTCCTTTCAGAACTTCAATGACCTTTCCTAGTTTTTTCTTTTCAACGTCTCCATAATCATGAATCTTTTGAGAAATTTTTGGTGGTACTGCCTCTGAAGTAAATCTTCCTTTTCTTTTGAAAACGCAACGTTCGTAGGCTATTTTTCGAATAAGTTCTGGCCCTCTTTTAGAACCCGTTCTAGGGCTTGTATTCTGCGATTCATCGGGCACTCCAATAAGTACAAAGTCAGCTTCCTGTAGGGGAGCTGTTGCATAGACAAATTTCATAAAAATACTATGGAAAAAACACTTTAATTACTTTTGGTTCGTGCAGAACCACCTTTCTTATAGACACGAAAAGATCTTTTGAGTTTTCCTTCCTTCTTACTTTTTCTTTGACTGTCAGAAGTATATGCTCCCATAAAAAAGAGTAAGGAAAAGAACCTTAAATAGTTATCTTACGGATTCTGGGATATCATCAGGATCTCTTCCACCTTCAAGTTCATCACGAACAAATTGTGCACGTCTATCAAGTACTTCTTCTCCTTCTTCCTCTTCTAGTTGGTCAAGTTCAAACTTTGTGAGTTTTGGAATAACTTGAGTAAATCCTGTAAGGTACATCCCTTGTATTTCTCTTCCATCTAAAAGATCAAAAGAATCTTGATATGTTGCAAGAACATGGGGTTCCATAACGGTAAGAAGTTGTGTATCTCCCTTTTTCCATTCTGGAACTCTCTCAGAAAGGCTGTGGTCTGCAGTAGCAGGACTGTAGGAAATAACTTGGATTCTTGGGCTCTTATGTTTATAGTATGTAACATCTCCAAAGGCTTGTACAAGTCTTTCTAATCCTAGGAGTTTGATCCGCCCTTTCCTTCCTCCTTCTCTATTTGCTTTAGGTCTTCCATCTTCATTCGCATCAAGATGAAAGAAAACGCTATCATCAAAAACAGAAACACAAGCAATTCTATGGCTGGACATGTCTCTCATCAAAGCAGAAAATTGATTTTGATTGGGTTTATATCCTTCATCTGCATGCACAGTAACAAGATATCTCTGTCCATCATCCCTCCACAGAGAAAGAAAACGTGCAGATTCTGGGCTCTTATAGGGGTCTAATGGTGTCCTTCCTACTTCAATGCGAGAAAAATTTCCTGATGCGTTAAATCCTGCATACAAATAATCTTTAATAAGATCTCGTTGCTTTGCACTCATTCTTCTTCGTCATCATCATCACTATCAGATTCAAGTTCATCCCAAAGTGCTTGTTCTGCATCTTCGTATTCTTGTTCTGTAATGACTTTTTTCTTAATGAGAAGGTCTAAAAGTGCATCAATTTTATTATAGGCTGCAACAGCAATCTCTTCAGTATCTAAGTGTTCTTTTTGGTCGTTCATCGTAACAATCCTCCAAGAAGAGAAATCTAATGTTTCTTTAAAAATCTTTCGAACCTATCCATCGCATGTTCAATTCTGTGAAACTCTGTTGCATAGCTCAAACGAATGTATCCCTCTCCAGCACTGCCAAACTCCGTTCCTGGAACAACTGCAACTTTTGCTTGCTTTAAAAGCTGGTTTGCAAAAGAAAGGCTTTTCATTTTTGTAGAAGTAATATTTGCAAAAGCATAGAATGCTCCTTCAGGTACGGGAGTATGCAACCCCATTCCATTGAGTCTTTTCACTAAGAACATTCTTCTTCTATCATATTCCCTTCGCATTTTTTCAATATACTTTGGATGCATCTGTAAAGCTTTCAATCCCAAAAGTTGAGAAACATGTGGTGCACATAAACTCATGTAATGTGCTGATTTTTGCAGAGCATCAATTTCTGTTTGTGGCCCAGCAACAT
>JAHFJQ010000068.1 GCA_023245755.1 archaeon
CTTCTTGCTATGCACTTCTTTACCAAGATATGCAAGCACATTCTCTCTAAACTTAAGTCCAGAAGGATATTTCTCTGCAAGAGGCAGATACTTTTTTGTAACAAGATCTGTAGATTCTCCCTTTCCCCCTTTTAACAATTGAAACACAGAAGGATTGCGCACAGCAGCTCTTCCAATCATCACTTCTTTAATACCAAGAGTCTTAAAGAAATCTAAATCATTCTTTGTAGAAATATCTCCATTAGGGATAATATGTTTTCCCGTAGCTAAGCACTCTCCAAAAATAGACCAATCAGCACTTTCAGATGATTTTTGCCTTGCGTGTCGTGCATGTATAATAAAGGCATCGGCATCAACGTCTTTCAATAAAGCAAGATACACTTTTTTCTCTTTTTCATACGCATTTAAGCCTAAACGAATCTTTAAAGAAACAGGATAATCCAGTTTTTTCAAGATTGTAACAAGTTCTGCAACTCTTTTTGTTCGTTTAATAAGTGCAGCTCCTCCACCTTGAACAACAACATCAGGACTAGGACAACCCAAATTCAAATTAAAACACACAGGATCAATAACATAAGAAGAAAAATCCTGAACAAATTTTTTTAAAATTTCTGGTTTGACTGCCAATAACTGAACACCAGTAGGGGTATCATTTTTTAAATCTAGTAAAGAAAGACTAGATTTATTCTTCTTCACTAAAGAATCTACTCGAATCATTTCTGTAAATGTAAGATCCGCACCATACTGATAACAAAGCGTACGAAATGCACAATCACTCACACCTTCTAGAGGAGCTAACCATAATTTCATGAAAGAAAAGAAGAAGGCAAAGAATAAAAAGATTCTGTTTAGTTCACGGATTCTTCAACCAGAGATTTATAAAGATCTTCAGTGTCAAACCCTAAATGTACCAGAAAAAGATTGCAGGCTGTATTGTTCTTCAAGAAAATAAAGTTCTTCTCATAAAAAAGAAAAGCAACAACTGGTTTGAAATTCCTGGAGGAACTATAGAAGGAAATGAAACTCCAGAACAAACTGCAATTAGAGAAATGAAAGAAGAAATATGTTGTGATGTAGAAATCCTTTCACTATACCAAGAACAAGAATTTGAACATAAAGGAAAACTCTACCACGGAACATGGTTTTTAGGAAAAGTTTCTTCGCAACAAAAACCAAAAATTGGTGAATCACAAGAATATAGTGAAATCGCCTTTATCCCACTAGAACAGCTTTCAGAAATGTCGCTTTCTCAAGCAGTACAAAACATACTTCTAAGCATTCCTGCTTCTAGTCAATAAGTTTATATAGTCCCATAAGTCAAAAATACCTATGAATAAGGGTTTCCTCCCGACCACATGGAACGAAGGAACAGAATATTATCAAAATTTTTCTGGCTTCGATATCGTTTTTATTACTGGTGACCCCTATTATGACCATCCATTAAATGGCGTTTCTATTATTGCCCGTCTTTTAGACAAAAAAGGATATCGTGTAGCAATCATCCCCCAACCTTTGAAAGAGGAAGAGTACAAGTCTTGTGGAAAACCCAGATATTTCTTTTGCATATCTTCAGGTCTCTTAGACTCCATGCTAGCAAATTATACCCCCATGCTACACAAGAGAGAGAATGTCCTTGTACCTGAACGTGCACTCATGGTCTATACACAAAGAATCAAAGAAGCGTATAAAGGATGTATGACTGTGCTTGGTGGTGTAGAAGCAACGCTACGTCGCTTTACCCATTTTGATTATCGAACAAATGAATTGCGTCGAGGTATTCTTAATGATACAAAGGCAGACCTTCTTATTTTTGGCAATGGAGACCGTTCTATTCTTACTCTCCTAGAAAGAATGAAAAAAGCAAAGAGAGAAGAAAAAGGAACAGATTTTGAAAAAGTTCGAGATGCATTAGATCTCAAGAGTATTGATGGTATTGCTTTTAGAATAAAAAAAACAGAATTAAATCCAGAAATACGAAAGCTTCCTTCTTTTGAAGAATGTATCAGTGAAAAAAAGAATTTCACCCTCTTAACCAGAATGCATTTTCTCCTGCCAGAAGCACCTTTTACGGAGGGATGTGGCCTTGGTATCATCCAACACAACCGATCTTCTCATACCCTACAAGAAAAAGAATTGGACCTAGTGTACGAACTTCCCTTTACAAGAGAACTTCATCCTAAAACAAAGAACATGGAGTTCCAACAAGAAATGCTTGGGAAATTAGATAATTCAGTCGTGATCGGACGTGGCTGTTGGGGTTCCTGTACTTTCTGTGTTATACCCTTAGTGCAAGGAAAAGAAGTTGCAAAAAGAAGTAAAGAAAGTATTGTTCGTGAAATCGAATCTTTATACAAGAAAGGAGTGAAAAAAATTAATGATCTTACCTTGCCAACATTAAACATGTATGGCTCCTATTGTGCACTCTACGATACCCCAGAAAAGATACACTCTCCGGTCATTAACCAAGAAATAACAGTCTATAATAAACCAAAATATTGTAATCAACAGTGTGTAGGCTGTAAATATCGAAAAATAAATAGTGACCTTGTTCCAATCTTAGAAGGCGTAGAAAATCTACAAAAGAAATACAAAGAAACTCGTTTAGAACTTCGAAGTGCTATTCGTCATGATATTATCCTAGAGCAAAAAGACATGTTTCGTAAAATGATGAAATTTATCACACGTTTAAAAATTGCACCGGAACATATCTCCCCAAAGGTACTCAACCAAATGAATAAATCAAACCCAGAAGCGTTCAAAGAATTTATACAGTTCTATAAGCAAGTAAACAAAGAACAGAAATCAAATAAACACCTCGTACCCTATTTCGTTGCAGCACATCCAGGAACAACAAAGAAAGACATGGAAGACTTAAGAAAGTTCTGTGAAAAAGAAGACCTTTACGTAAATTTAACACAAGTTTTCACACCTACACCAGGAACAGTAGCCACAGCAATGTATTACACAGAAGAGAATCCTTTAACCAAAGAGAAAGTGTACGTTCCTAGAACTTTTAGAGAGAAAAAGGATCAAAAAAATATTCTTCTAGATACAGAAGAAGAAATCTATGATGAAAATGGTTAAGAATCTTCTCTTTGCGCATTTGTAGTTATTTCTTCACCTTTTTTAATAGAGCGAAGAGCTATATCGCAATGACGAGTAAAGTCCTGAATTGTGTTAGGCTTATCGCAGTGATTCACATATCTCTCAGGGAGAGAATAAAGATAAATGACTCTCTGCCGAACATGAACAAACATTTTTTCATCATCAGGAAGATTTTGAAATTCTTCAGGTGTAAGAATTCTCAAATGATAGTGGATAACAACATCTCCAGCATTGAAATTCTTATTTGCAAAAACACCTAAGCCATTCGGAAATTGTTTAATTGTAGATTTTTTAATAACAACATCATCCATGAAACAACCTCTGATAATTAGCAAAGAGAGAGTTTTCTACCTCTTTAGGATCCATACCCTTAATCTCAGCAATCTTTTTTACCGTTATCTCTACATACGCAGGCTCATTTCTTTCCCCTTTTTTAGGAGAGAGAAAGGGTGCATCTGTTTCAGTGAGTAATTTTGTTATAGACACTTTCTTCACAAGATCTTGAAACTGCTGAGAGTGATTCACAATAGGAGGAATAGAAAAAGTATATCCTAATTTTTCTGCTCGTTCAACAAGTTTTACCTTTCCAGAGAAACAATGTAAGATTACTTTCTTTGCATGCATTTCTTCTAGAACATCTAAAACTTCTTTCTCTGCTTTTCGAGAGTGAATAATCATAGGAATATCTTTTTTCATTGCTAAAGTAACCAATTTCCGAAAAGAAACAACCTGTTTTTCTTGTCCTTCATAGGTAAAATCAAGTCCAATTTCACCAATGGCAACACATTTCTGTTTTGCAATCCATTCTATTTCTGCATCAATGTCTTTCTGAGAAAGCACAGCCGTTTCACTTGGGTGCAAACCTAGAGCAACCTTCACTAATGGAAACTGCTTTGCTAAAGCCTGAGTTTCTCTATTATCCTTAATGGTATACCCATTATTAATAAGAGCCACACAGCCAGAACGGCCTATAACCTCCTTTCTATCCAAGTCAAAAGCCTTATCCGTAAGGTGTGTATGAACATCAATAAACATACCAAAGAGAAGGAAAAGCAAGCCTTATAAATCTTTTCTCACTCGAAAAACGCATGGATATCATATGCACAGAGTTTCAAACACCAGGTAATCTTGGTGCAATTGCTAGAGTTATGAAAAATTTTGATTTTGAAAATCTTGTTCTTCTCAATCCCAAGTGTAATCACTTAGACAAAGAAGCACTGGATCGTGCAACCCATGCAAAAGAAATTCTCCAAAAAGCAAAAGTAGTGAAAGAATTGTATTATGATACTCTTATTGGAACAACAGCTATTCTTGGAACAGATTATAATCTAATCAGAAGTCCCATTACACCAGAAGCATTAGCACAAATGAATCTCAAAGGAAATGTAGGTTTAGTCATTGGAAGAGAAGGTGATGGAATGAGAAATGAGGAACTAAACGCCTGCGATATTGTCGTATCCATACCTACAGCAAAGAAATATCCTACTATGAATGTTTCTCACGCAGCAACAATTATTCTCTATGAACTCTTTAAAGTCTCAAAAAAAGAAAAACTAGGCCAACACATCAAACTTGCAAAAAAAGAAGACAAAGAAAGACTTCTCGCTTTAATTAATGAGAAAATGGAAATTCTAGAGTTTACTACAGACCACAGAAAAAGGACACAAAAAACAGCATGGAAAAAAATAATTGGAAAGAGTAATCCTACCAAAAGGGAGATCATGGCTCTCTTTGGGTTCATGAAAAAAATTAAGTAACAATCCTATCTCCCTAAACGTACAGACCTTGGTGATCTATATGGCAAAAACATAGGTGCAAATTCTTTAGGCACACAAACTCTTCCTCTTCTTCCATCGGATTCTACAAGTAAAGGATAGGGAGTATAACGAACATCTCCAAAGACCTCGTCATAAAGCCTCTCTGCTCGTACATCAGTCATATGACCTAAAAATCTCTCCGAAAAGCCAGGAAGTCCAATAAAGTGAAACCGATCTCTCATAGCTCCAAAAGGGGGAATAAGATTATACCCATGAGTCAGTGCAGTTCCCTCTTTAGGGTTGAGTATGGCTAATGCACTAAGGTCATGGTCCCAATAACGAATTCCCTTACACCAATCATTATCATTCCATACAATAACGGGTTCAGCAAACCTATGCCTAGGATAAGGACCTTTTCTTTCTGGGTACACAAGTTTTCCTTCATGACGAAAAGAACCAAAGACAAAAGGCGTTTCTGCAACAAGGTACATATCTGGTCTTAGTGGTCCTAATTCGTGTAATTCACGATCTTGCCTAAGTCTAGGTACGGGTCTACACTGTAACAGAATAATACTATCCTCATCAACCATTGCCTCAAGATTCACTTCATATCCTAAAGTATCTTCTAACCGTTGAGAGAAAGAAACAAGATCTCGTATTCTTGCCCCAGAAATACTGCTATGTTGCCTACCAATAAGATAGGGATATCTCCTATACGTATC
>JAHFJQ010000010.1 GCA_023245755.1 archaeon
AAGAGTACTATCTAAATCACAGCTGCTTCCAGAAGACTTTCCAAAACAACCGTTATTCACCTGAAATTCAGCATCAGCAGCATTTTCATTTGCAAGCAAGTAAAAGGTAGAAGAACTCTGATAAAGATGAGTAAGCACAACACTTCCCTCAAGAGTACTGCAATCAACAGTTAAAACAATGCCTGGATTTGCAGAAATAAGTCCAGGTTGAAGACAACTATCAAGATCTAAAAAATGTGTATTACCGCAGTCTGTAAATACTCCTTCTTCTACAGCAATCTCAATTTCTTGAAGAGTATCTTCAAGCTCATAGGAAACAATACAACTACCCGTAGCAGAAGTAACCACTTCTAAATCCCATTCTCCAGAAAGATCTGATGCAGAAAGAGCACTTTGATACCAAGAATTAATAGAATCAAAATCTCCATCACTTTGTAATTGATTTAATGCTAAAACAGCAAAGGCTGTATCAGTAGTAGTACAAGAAGAACTAGGATAACAATAATCTGTAGAAAGTTGAGAGGTAAGCCAGCTTTGGGAATCAGTAGTATCATAAGATTGAGTATCTAGAGCCATAACAGCTAAAGCTGTTTGTGTTACTTCACTATTCACCGAACCGTCACTGTTTATTTGGTCATAGAGCCAATCATAGCCATTTTGTGCAGAAAAGCCTGTAGTATTATCCTCTGCAAAGGCAAAAGGGAGTAAAAGCACTAAGAATAAAACACTGAAAATAACTACAGACCTCTTTTTCATCATATCCCTCTTTGAATTCCTTTAAGGGGAATTATTTTATAAAGCTTTCTGTAATAAGAGAAGAGATGGAACTCTTTGCTCGAGGAAAACGTTCATTGATTTACAAAGAAGGTAAAGTCATTATCAAAGAAGAAAGAAAAGATATACAAGCAATAAATCGTATCGAAAATGAAGCGGAATGGTTACAAATAGTAAATAAAATTGGAATCGGTCCAAAATTCCTAAAAACAGAGAAGAACAGACTTTACATGGAATACATTGAAGGTCCAAATCTAGAGAAATATCTTCAAAACCATCCTAAAAAAGACCAAAAGAAAATCCTAAAACAACTACTAAAGCAAGCCTATATGCTAGATACAATGAAAGTCAATAAATTAGAAATGCACCGAGTAACAAAAAATGGTATTGTAAGAAAAGGAAAGCTTACTCTTTTAGACTTTGAACGTTGTAAAAAAACACCTGCACCTAAAAATGTGACACAAGCATGTCAATTTATATCCAAGTACTTCCAGTCAAAAGAATTACTCCAGAAAGCAAAGGAATATAAACAAACCTACGCCGAAAAAAGCTATAAAGAGCTACAAAAATGCTTGACCAACATTTCATGACTGATACAGAACTTTTACAACGAATTGTAAAAGCTGCAGCACTAAAAAAAGAAGACACTATTCTCGAAATTGGACCTGGAACTGGAAATCTTACCAAGCTTTTACTCAGAAAAGGAAAATCCCTTATCCTTATTGAAAAAGATAAAGAACTTCTCAAAAAACTTAAAGAAGAACTCAAAGAAGAAAAGAACATCACTTTTATACAAGCAGATGCAACACAACAAAAACTTCCAGAGTTCAACAAATCAGTCTCAAATTTACCCTACACCATCTGTGAACCCCTTCTCTGGATTTTTACAAGATACACATTTGAAACTCTCGTACTTGTCGTCCCAGATAAATTCACAGAGTTGTTACAAGGATATACACCCTCACGCTTACAACTCTTAGTAGAAACATTCTACGAATTAGAATATCTCGAACGTATTCCAAAACAAGCTTTTGATCCACAACCAAAGGTAGAATCTGCACTCATTAGAATAACACGCAAGAAAACAACAACCAATTTTCTCAGAGAATTTCTTTCACAGTATGATAAAAAAACAAAGAATGCAATCAAAGAAATACTCATGAAAAAAGGAAAAACAAAGTCTGAAGCACTGCAAGAAATTTCTTTTAGCCTTAGGCCTGCGCTTCAAGAAAAGAATATTATTACCCTATCCTTAGCAGAGATTAAGGAAATCCAAGCAAAATTTAAATAAAATTTATAAAAGGAAGAAACAAGATAAAGAGGATGTGCTATAGCAAAGAAGTACAACTCATAACAGGAACAATTATTCTTCTTACAACAGCATGGTACTGGTACAAATACTCTAAGATCTACAAAAAATCAAAGAATAAATGGATGCTTCCCTTTCTTTATGCCCTACTCATGGCTCCTGTAATGATCGGACTCCATCAATTATTTGAATTCCTCACTCTAGTAACGGCAAACCAGATCATTTACAAAATAGGATTAATTTTTTCTATTAGTGCAATGTATTTCCTCATACGTTCTTTTGAAATCCTTTCAAATAGAAATATACATAGCAATATTGCGCTAGCCATCATAACAGCTGTAGCAATATATATCTTCATTAGCCCTCTGGAATTTAGTACCACCAGTTTTTATTTACAGCATAATTCTACCTATTTTTGGGCAGCAGCATGGTTAGTTCTCTTTATGTATTGGCACTTAAGTATATATTGGGCATACTCTACAGTCAAAGAGGAAAAAGAAAAGAAAATATTCTTGCTCTATACAGTAGCAAGTGTAGACATTTCTTTTATCCTAAGCACATTATATGTATTGTTCGGGTATTTCTTTTTCTCGCTAAACGTGTGTACTGATGCACCTTCAATTTGGTGTACTTTTTTTGTAGTACAAGCTTTTTTTATTCCACTAATATTGAGAAAGCTCCCTAAAAATAAAGAAAGAGAAAAGAAGAAGAAGGAAGAAAGCTCAAAAAGAACACTAGTCTACTTTCTAATATCAATAGCAATTGTAGCAATACTCTCAGGATCACTTCTGCTCTTTAGATGTTTAACCTGGAAATTTGTATTTCCCTAGAAAGAGAAGCTGTTATAAATCACTATACCCTAAAGGAGAAACAACAAGATACTCCACAAAAAAGACAGCAAAAAAAGCCTTTAAATTCTTTTCTTTTATAGCACTCCATAATACATTTAAAGCTACAAGAATAGGATATATCTATGAAACCAAAGTTAGGACTCCGGTCTGTAACTGCGGACAATGTCTTTTTTGAAAGAGAAAGTAAAGATAGTGATGACTAAATGAAGAAAAAAATAGATCCAGAAAAACAAAAAAAACTCGCTATAGAACGTATCGAAATACTCTTTAAAAGGGCAGAGGACGTATTTACAAGAAATACAGAACGTGCAAATCGTTACATTGCAATAGCTCGGCGTATCGCAATGAAGATGAATATACGCTTAACAAAAGTACAAAAAAGACATTTTTGTAAGCATTGTTATAGTTTTCTTGTATCTGGAGTCAATGCAACAAACCGAACCAGAAATGGAAAAATCATTACGTATTGTAAGGTGTGTAAGAAATATACACGTATTCCACTAACCAAAAAATCTCTGAAGAAATGATTTTGGTTGTTGTCCAGTAAGTTCCCTGTGCAGTTTATACCACTCCTTCTTCAGAAACTCTCTTTCTACAACAAGGATATGAGAAAAGCCCCTTCTTTTGAGTTCACGTGTAACAATACCTCCAGCATGAGGATGCTTATACAACTTAGGATGGGGACTTTGAAATCCATGCATGTAATGAACCAGCTCATGTGCAATCGTTGCATCAACCATTGCTTCTGGCACTTGCTCATGCATAAAAAGAGCATTCACAACAATTTCTGTATCTTTATTTTTAAGCATCTTAATATGCCCAAACTTATTTTTCCATCGCCCTTTAAAGCGAATATGTACGGTATTCTTTCTCTCTATATCAGGAAAGAGTAAAGTCCACATCTGATCAAGACGTTCTTTCAACCATATTTCATCTCGCATAAAAGTTTAAAAGAAAAAAACTTTATAATGATTTCTACAATAAAGTAAGTGCTTCATCAAAAGAAACAACTCTTCCACCAGTTTGTGGAACGAGTCCTAATGCTTGAGCTTTATCTTCAGTATTACCTTCTACACATAATTCATCAATGTAGCATAAATCAATATCTGGAAAAGTTTTCTTCATCACATTTCCCCAATTCACCACACAACGAGAGAATACCCCACCAGCTATAAGATGGAGAGCATGACTATAAGGAGCAAATGCTTTTTTATGAGAATGTTGAAAAAGTAATCCAGGATACTCTCTGGTAATGCTTGGCATACCCTCTAAAGTTTCTGCTTCATCAGCAAGGGGCACTCCTCCATTATACGTCCAATATTCGTGAAAATGGGGATTTTCATTATCATTAGCAACAAGAGAAGCAAGACCAGAGTGTTCTAGATGAGAAGTTGTTAATGAGTGAAGGAGTCGTAATGTAACATCAGTTGAAGCTTGCCCTAAAAGAAGTTCCCGTACACAAATCAGCGGAGATTGACGAACAACAACTCTATCTGCAACATACTTTAAACCAGCTAAAGTCTTTTGACCATAATGAAGATCATACCAAATATGATCCTTACCCTCCCAACTAAAGAAAAAAGTTTCTGGATGTACAACAGTAAATACAACTGGTCTCATTCAATTCCCAGTTCATCAAAGAATTTATCCCTTCTTAAACTTGGAGATCTCATCAATAAGATCAACGTGTCCCATGAATTGTGCTCTACAACAGTATCTGACAAGACCTAAGTCATTCATAACCTTTGCAGATGCTTCTCCTTGCGCAATTCTTCTCTTATACTCTTCCCACAATTGTGCAATAGGTTTTCCACAACTGTGACATCGAATAGGGATTATCATTATTTTGGTCTCCTTTAACGGTATGATTTCTGACGTGCAGCTCTAGGTTTGGAATCGTTAGGTTTAGAAGCTTCTGCTCTTCTTGTATCTGCAACTAAAAGATGCCTATCATAATCTAAAAATTTTTGTTTCAATGCTTTAGAGCCACTATGTTGAACAAGAGCTCGAGCAACAACAAGGCGTACTGCTTCTGCTTGAGAATGCCATCCGCCACCTTGTACATGAATTTCAATATCGACACTTTTACAAAGATCTCCTGCAAGAACAAGAGGCTCCATAATCATAAGTTTTGCAAGTTGTGGAGTTACTCCTTCAAGTGTTAAAGCATTAACTCGAACAACTCCTTTTCCTTCTTTCAATCGTGCACGAGCAACAGCTCGTTTTCTTTTTCCTGAGACTTGTACAACTTTCATTTTCCACCTAAAAATTCAGTAACTCTTTCTAATTTGACATATTTAGTATTCGGAACCTTAGAAACATGTGAACCTGCTAAAGTTTCTAATTTCGTATCTTTATAGCGTACAGGCAACCCTTTATAAGCTTTTACCCGAGCAAATGCTTCAACGCCTCGAGAAATTTTATGAGGAAGCATCCTTTTCAAACTTCTTTTGAATAAATCTCGTGAACTTCTTCCAATAAAAGGTCCAAAGGAAGGTCCACCCATTCTACTAAATCGTTTGTATTTTGCAAGTACAACGTCCTTGTTCCCTGTAACGATTGCTTTTTCAATATTTACTACATCAACAGTGTATCCAAGGAGAGCTTTCTTTGCAACATAACTACAAAGTCTTCCTAAAATAATTCCATCAGCATTGATCACAATATGTTGTTCTGTCATTTTACTAACCTCACCTTCTTTCCAGCAGGATTCTTCTTAAGGAGTTCAGTAATACTTATTGCTTCTCCCTTTGCAGAGATTTTTGCTCGTGCTGCTTCAGAGAACTGAAAAGCTGCAACAGTCATTTTCTTAGACACATCACCAAGAGACAATACTTTTCCAGGAACAAGTGCAATTTCTCCATCTTGTACAACAGTATCTAATTTGGAAACATTCACAGCTACCATTCTTCTTGTAGAGCCTTCTAACTCTTCTGCTACTCTTTTCCATAGAGGAACTGTCTTTCCAGCTTTTTGAAGCTCGCTAATCAATGTCCGTGTTTGTAAATTTGTTTTCATTTTTTTCCAATATAATGCGGAGGAAGGGATTTGAACCCTCGCACCCACTAAGGGACTACCCCCTCAAGGTAGCGCATTTGACCAGGCTCTGCCACCTCCGCGCAAGATCATTTATTTCAGTTTTTTAATCTCTTCACTGAGAGCATCGATCTGCTCGTGGAGAGCGTCAACGCAGCCATCTACCATTTGTCCTGGGCTTAATTGTCCCCAAGGCTCGATTGTAAGGATGAAATCGGTTGCACTTCCAGAGACTTCAACATCTCCCTTGGAAGCATCAACACAGGCCATACATAAAATACATGCCTCTTTATTTTTTACAGTTAATTTTTTACTATCAGCAGTAAAGACCTTTGTAGGACACATCTCAGCAATTGCTTCTGGATTTTTTACTGCACCAACTTTAATTTGTGGATATCCTTGATAATATAATAAGCCAGGGCTAAATTTAATATGTTCTTTTCCTGTAGACAAAACTGCATGTGCAATCAGTTTTACTTTTTGATTTTCCAAGAGCTTAACCAAAGGGGTTTTTCCATACACAGGAATAACTGCAGGATCTTTTGATTTAAGTTGTTCTGCATAGACAATACCTGGACCTTCAGCTTCTAAAGTCAGATCAAGAGTACAACGAGCACAACCTGCTCCTTTACACTTACACTTTGCTTTTTCAAAATAAGACTCAACATCTGTTTTCAAAACAACAAGTCCTAATCTATGAGCAAGCATTTCATCATATAATGCAGAAGAGTTTTCTATAAATTCAACAGTATCAATAGCCATTGCAGGAAGCTGGGTAAGAACAGTTCTTCTATACGTATTCATTTCTGCAGGAGTAGTTCCTTTAACAACTACCCGAACTTGAGTTTTATCTTGAGAGAGTAATTTCACTTCCATCTTAAACTCTTCTCCCTCTCTTTCCACCTTTCTTTCTACATTTATCGTGAGGAACCGTAGTTACATCTTCAATGTTTCCAATACGCAATCCCATACGGGATAATGCTCGGATAGCAGCCTGACTTCCAGGACCAGTATTACTTGGTCCATTATGGCCTCCAGGTGCTCGAACACGAATATGCAATGCATTTACACCTTTATCCTTTGCTCCTTCTGCTGCAATTTTTGCTGCTGCCATTGCTGCAGTAGGAGAGGACTCCATACGGTGTGCTTTCACAACCATACCACCAGAAGCCTTAGACAAAGTCTCTGCTCCGGAGATATCAGTAATATGAATAATAGTATTGTTATAAGAGGAATAAATATGTGCAACTCCCCATTTCAATCTTTCCTGTTGCATTCCTGGTTTAGGTGGGAGACTCATGCTTTCACTCCTTCGTCTTCAACGAGAATTTCTTCAGCAACATCTTCTGTTGTTTTTCTTTTCATTTTTTCTTCAACTTTAGGAGCTTTTTCCTTAATCACTCTTTCAGGATGATCCGGGTCAGCAAGTGCAGATTTAGGATCAAAAGTGATCAATGCCTCTTGTCCAGCTGGTACAAGATAAGAAGGAACATTCATTTTTTGTCCATGAATAAAAACATGTCCATGAACAATAAATTGTCGTGCTTGTAATGCAGAATGTGCAAAACCTTTTCTATAAAGCAAGGTTTGTAATCGTCTTTCAAAAATATCTTTAGGTTGAAGACTAAGAACATCATCAACAGTTCCATCAGCACCAATAAGACTTAAACGTTGCAACTTTGCTAAGAACAATTTTCTTTCAAGTTCAGCTTGTGATCCCTGTCGAGCAATCAAAGCTTTTGCTTGTTGTTTAAAATGACCTAATTTAGAAGTCATCTTCCATAAGTCTTTTTTATTTCGTAATCCATACTCTTCTGTGAGGACTTTTTCCTCTTCAATTCGAGTACGTCTCCATGGATGGAGCGGACCACTAAATTTTTTTCGATGTTTTCTTGGATCTCCCATATTTATTTTTTACCTGGCGTAGCCTTCGTTTTTGAAACGCCTACAGCTCTACCTACCTTACGGAAGTGAGCTTTAGTACGTTGCCCCCTTGTTGGGAGGCCGGCCGCATGCCGCATACCCCTGTATGCTCTAACTTTTTGCAAGCGTTTTATATCAAAATCATTTTTGAATCGTAAATCTGTAGTCAGAAGATGCATATCTTCTCCAGTATCATAATCATGTTGCCTATTCAAAAGCCAAGAGTCTATTTCTTTAATAGATTTTAACCGTGCTTCTATCTCTCTGATTTCCGGCTCTGCAAGCTGACTAATAACCTTTGTTTCATCAATATTATATCTTGCACAGAAAGCATGAGCAAAATTAACACCTATTCCTTTAATCTTAGTCAGAGCATGACCTGTATGGTACTGCCCAGGAATATCCGTGTTAAGTATTCTTACTAATTGTTTTACATTAGCTTTATGTTGTTCTCTTTCCATGAGTATCTCTGATTAAAAATTCTCTCTTTAAAAAGCTTTTGTTATCCCTCAGAAAAGAGAGACTCTTTGACTTCTGCAACGAAAGATTTGAGAAAAGATGCAACCAGGAGTATATAAAGGGTCGTTTTTGAAAAAAAGATATGATAGGTACAACCCCCTGGAAAAGACTGCAATCTCTTATCGCTAGCCAAGGCTTTGAGCTCATTCACGAACACAGCATGTACAATCCAGAAGAGCAAAGAAAAGCAGATGTGTATAGACTGTTTCTCAGAAGACAAGACGCCTTAGTCATCACAGCAGATAGTTTTGGGACTTCTTCTAACTCAGCAAGATTACATTTTGAAATCGCATTTCCAAAAGAAGGAGAGGAGGATAGGTGGAGAGAATTCGGAGAAATTATAGATAAATCCTGTGGAAGTAATCCTATTGGAGAAAGAAAAGCTATACAAATTGATATTCTCAAGCACCCACTAGAGGTCTATCTTCAATTTCATGAACAAAGAAATTTTCCATTTTTAAGCCCATGGGTAGATATGAGCGCTCACAGCTTAGAAATGGCTGATAGAAGTCTTCTCAATTTAATCACGAGATACAATCCTAAAAACTGGTGTGAAATTCAATGGGCTATGGAAGAAAGATTAAGATCATCTCTTCCTTCTGATGTAAAAGAGCTCCTAGGCTATAAAAGAAAATAACTCTATCGTACAAAAATTTTGTATTTATCTTCATTATTAATTTCCATAAGAACCCTTTTAATCACAGATTTTAAAGGATCAGGAATAAGACTGACTCGACTTTTAATCTCTTCAAAACTTTCAAAGGGTTTTTCATCTCGAGCTTCCAAAATTTCCCACATATGTTTCTTACCAATTCCAGGAAGGAGCTCTATTTGATGCATCCGTGTACTAATAGGCCCAGCTTTATTAAAGAAATCAATATACCTTTGAGGATTCTCTACAACTAATTTTTTTACAATTATTTCAAGCTCTCCTTGAGCAGTTTGCGTGAGTTTCTCAGGCCCAATTCTTCCTACAACATGATGAACCTTATCTCTTTTTCCTTCACCAATATACAGTTCTTCAGTCGATTGAAGCTGAACTCCAGGTTTAGGAATAATCTCTAGAAGGGTAAATGTATTCTTACTGATAACTTGGGCAATAGGTCCTTTTCTAAAAGAATTTCGAGAATCAAACGGATATCCATTTGGGAGAAAGTCTAATACTACTACAAATTCTTCCTTGGATCCAGTTGTCATGTTGAGTTTTATTGTGGGATAACATCTAATATCTTCTTTAAATCTTCGTCTTTGATAGTTAAAGTGTCTGTAGCCAAGAGCAAACGAAGGCTGTCTAAATCCTTGGGCATCACATCAATAACCTTAACAATATGTCTGTCTTTTAATCGAGGGATGTTTAAAGCAGTAATCTTTTTGACAAGCTCATGTGCTTCTTTTTCCTCATAGAGAGTAAAAGATTCTAAATACGTATTGGTTTTTTCTCCTCTATAAGAGAGAGGCGCTTCTACTTGTAATGCTTTCAAAGCTTTTCTCACATCTACAGTAGAGAGAGGACTTTCTTCAATAACTTGAAACTCACTCATTGTTGTACCTTCCGTAAATGAACAGGATGAACAATAAAAAGTTTCTCCATCTTACCATCAATGATTCTTACTTTGTAACAATCTCCTTGCATACCCAGGATAACACCAACATCACCTTGAAATCGAGGATGGTAAATACCCATATGCAAAGATGGTTCCATAACCAATGCTACTTTGTCATTTACTTTAAAGCCTTGTAAATAATTTCGTATGCTAATTTTTCCTTTCATACGAACATTCTTTTTCAGTTTAGATCGTGTTTTTCTTCGTAATCCACCGGTTCTTTGTACCATAAATATCAATAACTCCTAGAAAAAGAGAATAATTTACCCTATATAAAGCTTTGTGTAGTAACAAAGAAAAGCGATTTTAGACGCTAATCTGGAATTCAGGAGTTTCAGTCGTAAAAAGAACCTTTCCTATACCCACCCCTATATAATAAGAGCTATAAGAGAGATATTGCTGAAAAAAAGTGCCAAAGAACCCAGGCTCATCCTTATACTCAGAAACAGAGCCATCAGAAACACCCGCAAGCTCTTTTGTAAGATCAATGGCATAATCTTTATCGCCTATATAATCTACAAGCCCTAATGCAACGGAATCCTGGCCTAAGTAGAAAAGGCCATCAGCAAGAGAACTAACTTCTTCCACATCCATATGTCTTCCAGCAGCAACATCAGCAACGAAATACTCATGTATACCTTGTAAGCGTTCCATGATCAAAGCTTCTTCTTCAGGAGTCATCTCTCGATAAGGAGTAGAAATATCCTTGTACTTTCCAGTAACAAGACGTTGGTAACTCACATTATAGTCTTCAAGCAGTCCACCATATTCCAAATAGGAACCAAGAACCCCTATGCTCCCCACAATAGAAAGTTGATCAGCAACAATATAATCTGCTTGCGAAGCAACCCAATATGCACCAGAAGTTCCAGATTCTGTAATAACAGCAACAACGGGCTTATCAACTTTTTTTAATTCATCAACAACAACTTTTGAACCCATAACCGTCCCACCAGGAGAATTAATTTCTAAAACAATTCCTTTTACAGACTCATCTTCATTTGCTTGTTTAATTTTTTCCACAATTGCTCTACCAGATGTTGAAGACGAAAGTAAAGAACTTCCTCCATCAAGGGTAATCATTCCTTGAACAGGAATAACTGCTATTTGATCACCAGAACTACTTACCCCTGCATCTGTAAAAAAAAATAATCCAATAAGATAACTTACACCCCACAAAAGCATACAAAAGAGAAAAAGACGAAAAAGTTTACTCATGTTCTACCTCTGCAACGACCTGTGAGTCACTGAGTACTTCAAAAAAACGTCTATTATTCTTTTTAAGAAGCATATACAAAGTATCAAAAAATAATAACACAAAGGAAATTTTAGGGATATTTCGAATCAATGTTTGAAGATAACTTAAAGGTTTCTTTTTTGTTCCTTCAACAGAAATACCAAAAATCATTTTTCCTAAAGTCTGACCAAGCCAGCATTCTAAAACACTCCAATAGAGGAGGACAAAGAATGCAATAATAAGAGTGAGAAGAATATAATGAGAATCAAAAAGAGCAGAAAATGATTCTGATAAAGAACTTCCACTAAACCCATCTTCAAAAGGATGTACTAAAGGGGCAAGAATCAAAAAGCTCAAAAAAGCACTATCAAAAATATATGCAAAAAAACGTCTCCAGAATGTAGCCAACACTGGCTGTCCCTTCACCATAAAGGCACCTAGAGAGAGGAAGGTATTTAAATCTTTCCCTACTCCCGCACAACATGGATCCTCTCTACAAAGAACTCTTCGAAGAAATTGAAAAAAGAAAATTACAATCAGTAGAAGAAATTCTCAAGCTCAGAAGGGAACTCTGTAGAAAACACAAGCCAAAAGTCTTTCCTTCTATTATTAAAATTCTTATGCATGCAAACAAAGAACAATTTGAAAACTTAAAATTTTTTGTAATGAAACCAATGCGAACAAACTCCGGAGTAACTCCTATTGCGGTTATGTCTAAGCCCTCTAATTGTCCTCACGGAACATGCATCATGTGCCCAGGAGGATTAGGTTCTTACTTTGGTGATGTTCCACAAAGCTACACGGGTGCAGAGCCATCAACAATGCGAAGCATGAGAAATTTTTATGATCCTTACTTAACAGTTTTCAATCGCTTAGAACAATTTTTCTTATTAAACCAATCCACAGAGAAAGTAGAACTCATTATCCAAGGAGGAACTTTTCCTGCATTTCCAGAAGAGTACCAAAATGAGTTTATTATGTATTGTTTAAAGGCAATGAACGATTTTAATTTTGATTTTGAAGCGTTCAAAGAATTTTTCGAATTCCCCAGCGACATACATCCAGAAAGAACAAAAAGAGTGCAAGCTAAAATTTTAGCTCTAAAAGGAAAAAGCACACTTGCAGAAGAACAACAAAGAAACGAAAGTGCAAATGTTCGCTGTGTTGGCTTAACCATTGAAACAAAACCAGATTGGTCCAAAGAAGAACATGCAAACATCATGCTCGAGCAAGGTTGCACACGTGTAGAACTTGGTGTACAAACAACAAACAATGCAGTCTTACAAAAAATAAATCGAGGTCATACAGTAGAAGATACAAAACAAGCATTTCGTATACTCAAAGATCTAGGATTTAAAGTGCATGCACACATGATGCTTGGTCTTCCAGGAGATAGTAATGATCTTCTTTCTATTTTTGAAGAAGACTTCAGACCAGATATGCTCAAAATTTATCCTTGTATGGTCATGGCAGGCACAGAACTAGAAAAAATGTACAAGAAAGGAGAGTTTACTCCAATACGCACAGAAGAAGTCATTCATCTACTTGCAGAATTTAAACCACAAGTTCCAGAATATGTACGGATTATGCGTATACAAAGAGATATTCCTACAAAACAAACTATCGATGGTGTTGATAAAACAAATCTCAGACAAATGCTCAAAGAATACATGGACAAAAGAAATCTGCATTGTAATTGTATTCGCTGTAACGAAATACAATCCCCAATTACAAATCCAAAAGTAGAGGTTCTTGAATACTCTGCATCAAAAGGAAAAGAATTTTTCATTTCCATAAAACAAGGAAAAGAAATTATTGGTTTTTGTCGCCTTCGTTTTCCTTCTCAAGTTTTAAGAAAGGAAATCACCAAAGATTCGGCCATCATTCGAGAACTTCATGTTTACGGAACTGCAATGGATTTAGAGATAGAAGGGGAAGTCCAGCATAAAGGCTTTGGAAAAATGCTCTTAAAAAAAGCAGAAGATATTTGTAATGAGAATAATAAAGAAAAACTCCTGGTTATTTCTGGAATTGGTGTAAGAGGATATTACAAAAAACTAGGCTACAAACAAGATGGTCCATACGTTTCAAAAATGCTAAATAAAGAGTTACTTTCTTCTGTAGAAATAGTACAAAGCTAAGATTCCAGAAACAAGAACAAGGTTAAACCAGGTAAAGAAAGGAACAGTTGTTTCACTTCCTGAAGTACTACTATCTATAGAATCATCCGCACTAGTACTTGCTACTTCAGCAGCACTATTCTCTGTTTCGGTACAAGTTTTTTCAGATTCAGGAGCATATGCATCTGCATAACATACATCATCTGTAGGAACCACAAGACATTCATTAAGGTCTTTTGTAGAAACCCCATCAATACATTCTGTCCACTCTACATTAGAACAATCCCACTGTGCACTACAATCTACTTCTAGGTCAGCAGCCACACAAGTTCCAGAAACACAACTCTCTCCAGTACTACAATCCTCATCACTTGCACAAAGCGTTTCTCCTAAAAGAAATGCAAGGTAGTCTGAAGCATCAGAAACAGTGACACTTTCACCCAAACAAGAGCTCGAAGAAGAAGGACAAACAAGGACAGTATCACCAATCACACCCATACTTCCAAGTAGAGTAATAAAATAATAATACGTATCTTCTGAAGCACTTGCTGTCCAAGCAGCATAAGCAACATCATATCCATCATCAGGATAATTTTCCATAGTTCCTGTAAAAGTATCTATAAGACTATCAGTAACATAACTTCCAGAACTATCATCGTAAGAAACACTATACAAATAAAACGTTGGACTCTGGACCCCACAATTTCCATCCCCATAACTCACCATAGAAACATCATCTCCATCAGTAGCACTATTAATTTGCCCAGACCAACTTGCATCTGTCCAAAGGTTAGAAGCAACATCATCTTCATAAAGACAAGCAGTAGTTGCAGCATCACAATCAGTATCTGTTTCTCCATTACAATCATTATCTATTCGATCATCACAAATTTCAGTTATTCCAGGATAAATAGTATCATGTTGATCATTA
>JAHFJQ010000069.1 GCA_023245755.1 archaeon
AAGTCTGTACAAGATATCTATGAAACAACTGGGCTAGGAAAGATGGAGATTATAAAACTTGATGCCGATAAAAAAGAAACGGTTTTAAGGATAGCTAATATTTCTTTTACAGATACAACCCTGGTTGAAGGGGTATTATGCGGTTTATTTTCCTTTTTATTTAACAAAGATTTAGAAAGGAAAAATATAACTGTAACAAAAAAAGGAACATTCGTCGATATAGCAATAAAATGAGGTGCAAAAAATGGGAAAAGGTCTTATAACAACAGGATTGGGTTTCTCTCAAGGAGAAGATTCCTATAAAGCTGCAAAGGAAGCTGCAACAACAGCACTAAAAGAGCTAAAAGGGAAAGCCCCAAAATTGTCTTTGGTTTTTTATGCAGGAAAGAAATACAAAGCGGACCAAATAAACAAAGCCCTTGTAGAGGTTTTCAAAGGAACAGAGTTTATTGGTGGCTCAACAGATGCAGTGATTTATAGAGACAGTATTTTTGCAGAAGGTATTGTCATTGCTTCTTTGTATTCAGATTACTTACATTTTGGAGTAGCTTCTGTAGATAATGTTTCTAAAAATCCAAAAAAGATTGCTATGGAAACAATTGAAAGTGCAGTACAGAAAATTCAGTTAGATAAGTATATTGATTCCTACATGGCATTTTCTAGAGTAAAGAAAGGAAATCTTACAGAGCTCATTCGTATTCCTTCCTTCTTTGTCTTTGCATTAACAAGAGGCTATCAGCCAACGAAAATGGGGAATGAAGATCTTATTATTGATGGGATTGGAGAAAAGATCGGCTATTACGTTCCGGTATTTGGAGGCAGTCTTGGTGCAGATATGGATAATGTCTTTAACAATACTCCATACGAAATTATTTCTTTTCACTCAGGAAAAATAATGAAAGATGGCCTGGTTCTTGCTTTTGCATGTACAGGTTTATCTTACGCAAACTCTATTGCACACGGTGCACAACCAAAGAATAACCTTGGCTACGTTTCCGAAGTGACAGAAGGTGGTTTTGTTGTAGCAAAGATTTCTGGAAAACCTATTCTAGATTGGTATGCAGAAAACTTAAAGATTACAAAAGAAGAGTTTACAAAAAAATTGCTTTTCTACACACAGAAATACCCTCTTGGTTTCCCAGACGGCTATGGCAATATTGTCATGCGTGCTGGTGGTGTTCCTCATCCAAAGGGTTTAGCATACATTGCTCCTTTGAAAGAGAACACGCCTATCTACATCATGAATGTTGAGGATAACAAACAATTACTACAGTCAAACAAGGAGTTACTCGCAGATATGGAGCAACATCTTAATGGAAAAATGACTCCTGCAATGAGCTTTGTCGTATCTTGTTCTTCAAGGAGAAGGATTTTAGATCCAGTAAGCTCAAAAAAGGAATTAACGGAACTGAATAAACTTTCAGAAACACCCATTTTTGGGTTCTGTAGTTTTGGGGAAATTGGTTCAAAACCTGCAGAGACCTGTCACTTCCATCACTTATGCACAGATGTGTTTAATATCTATAACAAACTATTATCAAAATGAGTCATGGTGGTACACGAGTGGATGATGAACTAGAAGATTACCTAAGAGGAGTGGATGCATCAAATATCGATGCTTTAGATATTCCCGTAGATCTTGCTGCAAGCACGCAGTGGGATACAATGGTCATACAAAGGAGAGATCGTATACTTGGGGGAATGTTAAGAAATCTTATAGCAAGAACAAAAGCTCATGTCCCCTTCTATGAACAGGTCTGGAGAAATATTCCACCCCTGCCTCTAATTCAAGATATAGGGGATTTATCTTCCATCCCCCTTGTATCTAAAGATTCTGTTGCCGGAACAGGAAGTCCAGATAGAAATGGTATTACAGGTTTTAGGGCAAGACTTTTAGCAGATCCAAGTCTTCTAGTTCCCAAGAATTTAGAAGAGGTTATACAAAGACAGGAAGCAGCAAACCCAGACTATAAGGCAATTCTAAAAAAATATGGGGGCAGGAGAGTATTAGATTTTAGTTCTGGTGGAAGTCAAGGAAGAGGTACAATAACTCGTTTAAGTTACTTAACTGTAGAAATGGAAGCATATGCTTTAGTAAGAGCATTGCGGATGAATGGTTTTAAGAAAGGACAGCCTATTGCCTGTTTTTATAATGATACGCATAAAGGTGGTCTTCAACTAGAAAGAGCTGCACAAATTATGGAAATGCCTTTTTATTCGAAGAGGAAAATATTTGACGATCTTATTATTGACACGACATTAGGTAAAGATGTTCTTGGATTTCAAACTCTCATGGCAGAGGGAGAAAGTGATCTTGCAAATGAGAAATATGGACGTGGGGTAAGAAGAGGGATAAGGGAATATATCCGATCCAAAAAAATAGAAGTAATAGAATCTGTGCAACCTCCAGCCGCATATCTAAGACAAAATCAAAAGGGAAGTGCACTTGCCTTTATGTCCTTATTTGAAGAAGATCCAAGTGCATTTGATTCCGTAAGACATGTTTTTTTAACAGGTTTTTCTGTTCCTAGGAGTGCATATGAAATTTTGAGAGAGAGGGGAATAGCTGTATCAACAACATGGGGCTCTTCAGAAGCAATGGCATTAGCAACGCATCCTTTCTCAGCTGGGGAGGATGTGAATAATCTTATAGCCACGCCATTTCCAACTGTAGGTGGTGTTTTTTGGTATAGGGAAAGAGAAGGAAATCCAAGGTTAGTACCCGCAATAGAAGGATATGAGGGAATTTTACTCGTAACAAGTCTTGTCGGTGCTGGATCAACATATATTCAATATAGAATAGGAGACAAAGCAGTATGTACAGAAAGGGGTTATAGGGGAATTGAAAGAAGTAATATTAATGATATAGCTGGCTCTTGTGCATCTGATGCACTAGGTGTATAAATGGTAGTACCACACAGAATAAATGGAAAAAATGTTGTTCGTAAAACATTTCGACTAGAGAGTATTTTTGACCCTAGCTGTTCTTTAGAGTTAGCAAGATATACAGAAGATGATAAAAAAGAGGTAATGGCAAAAAGCTTTGCAGGGTACAGCTCTTCTAGGTTTCGTAGAGGTTTATTAGGCCGCTTAGCAGAATTTGTTCCTTCACCAGAAGCAGTAGAATGTGCTGCTGTTTTTACAGGCATGCCTATAAGGATTATAAATGAAAGGATCACTGAGGGCCGAGCTCTAGCAAGATCGTTTGCAGATTTAGTTACGGATGGAGGAGAGAAGGGAAAATCTTTTTTTGCGGCAATTCCTTCTAATGATGCACGAGAGCCATACTTTTTTGTTGCAAATGCCTTAGTTGCAAATGCACAAGGAGTTTTAAAACCCAGTAGAAAAGAACCCTTAATTACTCTAGAAATGGTTCGTTACTTAGAGTCCTGTGGTCTTTCTGCAGGATATTTTAATGTGATCCATGGGGATTCTTCTAATTCAGAAGATGTAGCTTTATTAGCAATGACTCGAAGTAGTAAAGATATTAGCATTGTAATGGGGAATCAAAGTTTTGAGAAGGATAGAGAAGTTGTATACAGTGCGGATCATACTCGAGCTATAGTTATTGATCCTGCAGTAGCAATTCCTCATTTAAGACTCTCTGTAGAGAATCCCTTATCTTGTCTTGCTGAACATAATTATGTGGTTGTAGGAGAAGAAGCACGCAACGCAGTAGTGGATGCTCTTGTGGAGATATACTCTTCTTTGGATAGCGATAATCCTTCTCTTCTAGAAGGCAGAAAAGGTCAGATAGAAAGAGAAACCTTAGTGCAACTTGCAGCTATGCTCAACCAAGGAATAGTCCATGATACAATGAGGGTATCTTCTCCTGGAACTTTAAGAGAAAGAACACTTTCTCCTGATGATGTAGCCCGAGGTATGGTTGTAGAACATTTTACAAATGATCCGAGAGTCCCTCCAAATCCGTTATTAACAAGTCCACTACCAGCATATATTACAGGGGTACGTTGTGTTCCTTCTATAGAGCAGGCAATACAAGATTTAGAAGAAGCAAGGTGGAGACTTCCTACAAGAAAGTCAATGGCTATTGCAGTATATGGAAATCTTCCTTCAGCATATGATGCAAGGCTAGAAGCTTTAGCCTATGAAGTTCATCGTAATAAATCCCCTTCAAGTATGAGGGGCATAGTTCATCAAGGTATTGATTTACGAGAGATATTAAGGAGAGGTGCACAATGAATACAAAACATATTTTTGTTTCTGCTTTAGATATTGGTGAACAACTTCCTTTTGCAGTGAAAGAAGGAAAGAATCTTCAAGAAACAATGAAACAACAAGATCTAGCAAAAAAAGAACTCTTAAAATTTATATCCTTATTAGAAAAAAATTTTAAAGAAGAGATATCCTACCTCGGTGTTGATGTTATTGGAGAAAAAGCCTATGAGCGCTTTATGTTTAAAGGATCCGGTTTCTTTGAAGTCATGGTAGAAGCTCCCGTTGCAATGATGGCTCATTTTCCAGAAAAGAAAAGAGCAGAAAAATTCTGTGAAGCAGTAAAAGCCTCTTTAGACAAAGTTTTACCTAAAGGTCCTTCAAAGGAGATGTTCTTAGATTCCATAGAAGTAAAAGATGAGGATGATGAATCCCTCACCGTGGATGACTGGCATAAAATTAAAAGTATAAGAGATTAGTATAAAAAAGAAAAATGTTATCCAAGTATTTCCATACCTTCAGAAGTAATATGCATAGGTACTGGTCCTTTTGTATGGGGTGTTCTTCTCATTTTTAACACTCGAATAGCTCTATCTCCTTCTCCTCCAATACCAGAATTATGTAAGGTAATAACAGCATCCGCAATAAACTCAATAATTCCATCTCTACTCAGCGAACCACCACCTGAAGTGATGTCTAAAGGTGCTTCTCCACTAATTTCTGCAGTCAGAAGAATAGTACAGTCCTGATCTTTTAGGAATCTCGCAAGTTTATAGAATTCTTTTCGAATACGATATGCATCATCTTTAAACATCATAGAAAAGATAGAAATAGAATCAATGACAACTCTTTTTACCTTGTATTTTTGGATGAGTTCCTGCATTTTTGTTTGAAGGTTTGGCTCTTCCAGTGGTTTACAAGAAAGAAACACACATTTGCCTTCTTTTTCTAATTTCTCAAAATCCCAGTTAAAGACTTTTGCATCACCAATGAGGTTATCAAACTCTTCTTCAAAAGAAACAAAAAGGCCATTCTCATTATTTTTAAGTATTCCTTCATAGAGGAATTGGAGAGAAAAAATTGTCTTTCCAGTACCAGGTCCTCCTGAAAGAAGATTCACAGAATTTCTCACAAGACCCCCATCTATATGTTGATCAAATCCTGGGATATAAGTTTTAATACGTTCTACCATTGTGCCTCCTAGTGGAAAAACTCCGAGCTTGGGTCATTCATATAGACCTGTATGCCCTCTT
>JAHFJQ010000070.1 GCA_023245755.1 archaeon
ACCTGCACCGTATTTCCATGCATAAGTTTCACATCTTCCATAGAAAATTGTTGTGTAATTAAAGGAAGGGTCTCTCCTTCCTCTTCATATTTTTCTAGCTTTATTTCAAAATTCTCTTCTTTTTCTTCTATAGAAACATTTTCTTCATCAAGGAAAGCACTCACTGCTTCTCCTCCATGTTTGCTCATTCGAGGACGGATATTGACTAAAAGAGGCAGATCCACAATACCCGTAACAAGTGCAGTTCCAATAGGGATATTTTGAATATCTTTTTCTGTATGAGAAGTAATCCCCTCAACAGAATTAGAAATAGCTTTGATATCATTAGGATTCGTTACTTTCAAAATAAGTTGTGTAGATGCTTGCGAAATCGCGCTCTTATCCACACGTGATGGTCGTTGCGAAATTAAACAAAGACCCAGACCAAACTTTCTTCCCTCTGCTGCAACCTGTCTGATAATTGCCGAGCTTTTTGCTTCTCCAAAGCTTCGTTCAGGAACAAAATTATGACATTCTTCTATAACCAGAAGAAATGGTGGTATAGTATTTTTTTTTCGTTCTTCAAACAGATCATGAATAATTTTATACACCACAACTTCTTGAATATCCTGTGCGACACCTCTCAGGTTAATGATGCTCATTTTTCCGCTTTGCACAAGTTCACCCATGAGTGTGGCACTCTCAGAAAAAAGATTCAATTTCTTGACATACTCAAAAATATGGATCAATGTCCATTTACTATTATTATCCTCTGTAGACTCAAGTTCAATAAGGAGTTCATTGAAATCAACTTTTCCTCCAAGATTTTTGAGTGCAGAATACACAAGGCCCAATTGTGAAGAAGATAGTTTCGTAGGAAGCATATGAATAAGCTCAGCAGAAGCAAGGTTTCTATTACTCAGTTTGAGGGGTTTTGCATCAGGGTTTACTTTGAGATCGGGGGAGTATTCCTGAATTTGTTTGAGAAATCCTTGGGCTTCCACACCAAAGCGTATCATATTTTCTTTGTCTTTAGGATTGGGGTATTTCAAACTAGAGTATTCCCCATGAGGATCAATAATCACCACTGGGATTTTTTTTAAAAGGAGTTCTTCAAGTAGGACCGAGCTACAATAGCTTTTTCCAGAACCAGATTTAGCAAGGATGACCACATGTTTGGTAAGCACCTTATTCATATCTAAATACACTTTTAAGTGCTCTCTTCCATCAAGAATACCAATGTACGCAGAATTTTTTTTCTTTTCCAAGCCCAGAACCTCTTGAATAAAATCATCTTCTGCACGCAAGACCTCTATCCCTGGATCAAGAGGAGATTTTAAACTTTGGAGTTTACCTTCATCATCTCGCCAGCCAATAACATGGCAAAATGCAACACTTCGTTCGCTATCTTTTTCTATCTCTTCTATTTGAGCAAGAACAAAAGATCCAGAAGAATGCATGACTTGTATATATTCGAATTTATGGGCAGTATCTTCTACTTTAAACGCAAATTGTTTCGTACTTGTCTTTCCAACCACACGTCCAAGGATCATCACCCCATTTTACGTCTGAGCCTTTATAAGGATTTATAAAGTAGAAAAACTCTTTTCAGGAAAGATACCTTTTTTAAGACAAACATTTCGCTTAAAAAATATGATGAAGCAAAAAGTGTACACAGATAGAGCAGGAACGCAAGCAACAATTCTTTTTTCTGCAAGAGAAGAGGGGTCATTAGCATCCCTTCTAGTATATAGAGCACAATATCCAGAAACGACAAGAGGTATGGCAATAGCCCCAATTATAGCTGTAAGGGAAGGCAATTTTTTCGATCCAGGAGCGGAACGAGTAAAAACCCTTCCTTTGGTGAGAGCAGGATCACAAGGACAGTCCAAGTTAGAGTATGGATTATATCAACACTATAAGGGAAGAGAATATACTCTTATTTGTTTTGGAACAAGAGCAGAAACAATGGATGATGTAATCGTTTATCAAGCAAGATACATTGATGAAGAGCTTGGTGCTTTTCCTATTTTTGTCAGATCTTTGAGAGATTTTGAAGGGGCTGTATCTTGGCAAGAAAAAACTGTTCAGCGTTTTACTTTTCTAGGCAAGTAAACTTAAAGAATAGAAGAAAATATCCTTTTTAAATCTGCAAGATCATGTATAGTATAGCTGTATTCTTTACTATCAATGGTATATTTATACAAAACATCGTAATAATCTAAGAGGATAACATGTATAACTTCCTTCACTTTACTTTGCTCAAGCAATGTAATTAACTCATCTGCCTTTTTCTTTCCAAGATATTTTTGAATAGAGTGTATCTTTTGGATAATCAAAATTTTATCCATACCAGTACAATATTCTTTATATAGTCGTTCAACACGTTCTTCGCTAGAACACACAACTTTCACTTTTTGTGCATCATCCATTGCATCCCATATAGAAAGTGGAATCATCACTTGTCCGATTTTTCTACTTTCTCTTTCAATAAAAATAACTTTTTGGTGCTGTAATTCAAAAAGACGTTTCAAAAGAAGACTTTCAAACATCTTCTGACTTCGTTGAACTAGTCCTATATCCCCAAAGATACTTCCTCGATGTTGTGCGAGGCCTTCAAGGTCAATACTATTTTCTAACTGCCGTAATATTTCTGTTTTTCCAGAGCCAGTTAAACCATACAGAATAACCAAAGGCGGAAAAGGTATTGTATCAAATTGTTCACGTACAAATCGTCTATAGTCCTTATATCCCTTTTCTAGTTGATAAGCATCAAATTGTAATGACTGTAAAAGCCCAACAACAGATCCAGAACGCATGCCTCCTCTCCAGCAGTAGATGATAACTTTTTGAGTTTTATATTGTTGATATTGCTGAATCATCTCTGGCAACTTATGCCCTACAATCTCAAGTCCTTTCTCAATAGCCACATCCTTTCCCACTTGTTTATACAAAGTTCCTACAATAGCTCGTTCTTCATTTGAAAACAGAGGGATATTGATTGCTCCAGGAATATGGTCTTCAGCAAACTCTTTTGGAGAACGCACATCGACAAAGATATAGTCTTTTCCATAACACTCTTCAATTTTCATCGTATACTCTCATAATCTTTTTTGCTTGGAAAAAGGGACTGTTTTATCCAATAAAAACAAATGCGTAGATACCCTTTTTGTCTAAATCGTCTCATATTATTATAAACACACCCTGAAGCAATCCCAAATCTTGCTTCTTTTTTTCCTGCTCGTAATAATTTTCCATCTTCTCCAGCGCTGAGTCTTTCATTAAATCCGCCCAATTTTTCAAAAAGACGTTTATCAATAAAGATTAAACCAGTACAGTATCCAAAGCGATGAAAAAAGGATTTTATGTTCATAGCAACTTTATCAAATAAATAGTTGGAGTTTGCCTTTACAGAACAAGTTCCAAGAGAGTAAGGGCTTGTAGAAATATAGTGGAGTACTTTTCCATCAACAAGGATATCTGCATCCAAAAAAACCAGTCGTGCATGAGAAGCAGCCTTTGCGCCTGCATTTCGTGCGCGAGAGACCCCCTTTTCTTTCAGGACAATAACTTGAGAAGCATATTTTCGTGCAATTTCTTCTGTTGTATCATTACATCCATTACACACAACAATAATTTCTACATCATGCAAAGCTTGCAATGTTTTCTCTAGGTATTTTTCTTCATTATATGCGGGAATGATAACAGAGAGATTCATACGGTAAAAACTTCAATATTTCTTTAAAAATCTATGCCTTAGAAACCTTTAAAAAGCTTCTCGCAGCAGAAAAGACTATGAAAGTAGTCTATATCCCTGCAAAAGTAAAACATGCAGGCATTCAAGAATTAATGCACAAGGTGCAGATCAAAGAAAGCTTTGCAATAGTATCGACAATCCAGTTTCTGGATGAAGTACAAGAACTAGAAAAGCAAGGATACACAGTTCTTGGCCAAATTCTAGGATGTAACACTGTATCCACACGTGGAGCGGATGTAGAAGCCTACTTATACATTGGAACAGGAAAATTTCATCCGCTCAACTTGGCATTTACCAGTAAAAAGCCAGTCTACATTCTGGATCCAATGACACAGGAATTCACAAGAATCACAGAACAAGAAGTAGAACGTTTCGAAAAAAGAAAAAAGGGCATGCTTCTCAAATATTACAATGCAGATAAAATTGGAATAATCGTTTCTACAAAATCTGGCCAAAATCTTCTCAATCGTGCACTTCGTTTCAAAAAAAGCTGTGGAAAAAAAGCCTACATCTTCATGTGCAATAACGTAAAAAATTTAGAAGACTTTCAAGATATCCAATGCTGGGTAAATACTGCTTGTGTACGTATACTTGAGGATGACTTTGGTGCGCCTATGGTAAATATTCGTGATGTAGAAACAAAAAGCACAGAAGCAGCAGTATACCAGGCAAGCTTTGAAGACTAACTATTTTGTTAAAGATATTCTCAACTCTTTGTTGCAATAGTTTTATAAATAATTCAAAAAACAAATCCTCCTATCATGTACAAAGTATTATATCATATCTGGCATGCAGATGAATTGCGTCTTGAATCTGGGTCAAGTTCAATGCATGAAGAAAGTACTCTCCCAAGGATAATACAAACTCTAGAGTCAGCAACAAGCTTTGGAGAAGCATATCTTCTAAGAGCTGCAGTGCTAGGGGAAAGAGGAATAGAAGAACTGCATAGCCTTCATAGTGTAAGATCTTTTCAAGATGCAAATGCCTGGGAAAGGATGTGGGGGCAAGCACAAGCACAAGTACAGGCAGCGATTCATAGCAAAGACTATGGGCTCAAGGCAGGAGATGGTTCACCAAATCTCAGTTGTGCTGATTTTCGTTGTGCACAACAAATAGTACGTTCCCCAGAGCATTGGCATGATGTCTATTTAGGTTGTAATGGCAAGCATCACGCTGGAGATAGATATTTCACAGTCAAAGGTATTCATGTAACCTGGGCACAAAGAAGGGATGATTTTGCAAGGAAAAGGGCAGCTCTAGATGAAGAGATAACTGATGGCACTTTTGATGAACGGTTTCTTATACCTGGGCTTGCAAAAGAGTTAGATTTGTATAGAGGAACAAAAGCAGAAGCACTTGCAAGGTTTGCATGCTGGAAACAAGATACAGAACATAGGCTTCAGTATTGGAATCCATTTTAGAACGAAATAATTCTTATAAAGTCTCTTTTTATTTTGACTACTATGCCAAAAATAATTCTTGATACAGATATAGGCTCTGATTCTGATGATCTTTTTGCACTTCTTCTGCTATTACGTTTGGGAAAGGATCCTGATCTTGTTCTCACCGGAGATGAGTTTGAAGGTAAACGTGCAACCTTAGCAAGAAAAGTGCTTGATCTCGCTGGAAAACCTCATATTCCTGTCATCCAAGGTCCAGATCTAGG
>JAHFJQ010000071.1 GCA_023245755.1 archaeon
ATCTCCACTCCTTCAACATTTTGCGAAATTAGCCCATTTTCATAAGATGTTTCATAGACACCTAAAGCAATTTCCTTTTGTTTATTCAAAAGTTCATCTCCACTTAATCCAGAAAACACAGCCTTTTGTTTTTCAAGTGCTAAACTAACATTATTGCATCCACTCTGTTTCGCATCCTGATATGCACCATTTTGCCCTGTATAGCTCTCAAGTTGATCATTCACAGCCATCATATCAGAAGCACCACTTGCCTGTAACTGTTTCAAGTACACATAATCAGCTTGACTTTCTTTATCTAAAAAGACTTCACTTCCTAAGAGACTTTCACATTGTTCTAAATTATTATATCCACTACTAATATCACTCAGTTCAGAAGTATAATCCCCATTCAAAGCATCAACAGAATCACGTGCATCTTGTGCAGCTTGAATATCAGTGTTAATCGCCCCAGCATTGGCAAGCATACAATTATCATAGGTATTGTATTGTTTGCCATAGCCCCCATTCTCCTCACAATATGCACTCCAACCGCTTTGATCATCAACTCCATGCACAGCATCATGACGTGCTTGCGCAGACGCACTTGCAAAGCTACTCTTTAAAGAAACAAAAGCAAAGACCCCTAAACACACATAGTTCCATGTTTTCACTACTTGGGTAAGCCATTCTATAGTATTGTCTAACTGATCTTGTAATGCTTTTGCAAAAGCAATCTGATCATCAATTTTATCAGGATTTAAATCAAAGGCTCTACTCTCAATAGGAATATGAATACTAAAGTTGGATGTAGAATGTAGTGCTTCTCCCGTACCAGGAGTAATCGTAAGGTATGCTTCTTTTTTCAAATCAACACTCTTTGCCTTAAAGGAATAACTATTTTCTAAAATAAGAGCACTCCCTCCCACAGAGAGACTCTTAGAACTAATTGTTTTTCCAGAAGAAGTATACACACTTCGTATTTGAACGCTATCTTCACTGACTTTATACACATACCAATTATATGCAGTACTTGTTTTATCAGTATTAATATCCGTTCCAAAAAGTCTATCACCTTCATAGTAGCTGCTATCAATACCATCCTTGGTTAAAACTACAGATGAACGTTGATCTTCTGTTAATTGTTGCACTGAAGTAAGTTGTACATACACAAATCGTCCATTATCTTCTAGAGAAGCAGTTCCATAGGTCACATCGCCTAAGAGAGCATTCATAAGACTTTCAACAGTAAGTTGCACCGAAGTATCAGCAAAAGAACTTCCTCTGCTCACTAATTCTTGATATGCTTCTAATGCACTTTCCTGAGCACCTTTTTTCTCTTCTGCACTCAAACTATCAATTAAAGAAATTGCCTCATAAGACTGCCCAATTTTAAAGTAGGCGGCCTCAACAACAGAAACATCTGTATCAACAACCGTTTCAGTATCAAAATCTGTAACCACAGCACTAAATTCTTTAATTCCAGTGCACAACATACTCAACTTTAAATCATTACTCAGTTTTTCTTCATCACTCACTTCTTGAAGGGTTTCCTCAAGTCCATCCACAGTATAAATTTCAGCATTCGCACAAGGATCTGCAGATGCAAATTTCTTAATGGAAAGCACATCTCCACTTTCTACAGAATAATAATATCCTACAGGAAGAAGTTTGAGCAATGCCTCTTTCAGAGTCATCCCTTCAACAAAAGTAACACTATTTGTTTTTGTAATATCCCCTTCAAGTTCGGAAACATCAACATTTACTTGATATCCTCTAAAGACCGTATCAAGAGTATCAACAGAAACAGGATTAAGAATCTTAGAGCCAGTATCAAAGAATAATGCCTGGGTACTATCCTCTGCTTTTGAACTTCTTTCATAAAAAACTTTATTCAAGAGAGAAGATTCAGTCTCGCTTAACCCACCTGCTTGACTACTCGTAATCGTTTCTACGTTTCCTTGAGCATCTTTTACTGTAAGAGTATACTCTATTCCTGTTCTTCCTTCCACAGTTGTAATACTCTTTACCGTCCATGTAGATCCAGGAAACAAACTTTGTCCTTCTGTAACAACAAGATCCGAACGAGCACCACCAACAGTCACAGCAATAATTGCTCTCTTGAGAGCAGGGTCTTTAATATCATTTAAAGTAATATGAAACTTTGCGTTTCCCATAACTTGCTCATCGGTATAACCCAAATCAATATAATCAGAAGTTTCTCCCTTCGTCAAAGTCACATCTGCAATTGCCCGTGGAGAACCAATAATCGGAAAATACAAGTCTTTATTGCTATAGACAGTAAGATCAACCGTATTTCCAGTAATGTCTTTTACTCGTACAAGTCCTCTTCCACCATAAAAAGAATACTGTGCCCCATAGCTGTTTAAATTTTCTGCCCAAGTATCTTCATCAGTATCTAAAGGAAGAATCAATGCACTTTTGGAAAGACTATACAATCGCTCAGCCTCAGTAAACCAAATATCAGCAGTAAAAGAAAGATTCACCTGTGTAGGAATACATGCACCAGTTTCACACGTATATCCTGAATCACACTCACTATCTGTAGAACAAATTTCAAAATTGTTAGGATCAAATTGTTTTAAAGTAACCGTAAGATATCCTAAATTATCTGGATCCAATTTATTCGGAGCAGACCATTGTGGATCCCCTGCCAAGAAATCTTCTGTTTCTATATTTTGAGCCTTTACCCGCACTTTTTCTATATTAATATTGCCATAAAGAGGTTCAATATTATTTTGAGAATTTAATAAAGTTCCAACGCTACTCCCTGCAAGGAAAGCATACACAGGCACAGAACCATCTTCTAAAAGATTAGAAGTAAGTATAGTTGGCTCATATGATTTGACATTCACAGTAATACTTGCTCCAGTATCTGCTTCATCCTCCGGAGTAACGATTTCCGCAGATTCTGCAAGAGGAAAACTCACAAAAAGAAAGATACAAAACAAAGCTATAAGTTTCATGTTCATGAAAACTCCGGCTCCTTATACCCTAAACCTGAATCAATATAGGTGTATACATCTTCAAGATCACTAGCACTCTCTGGAACTCCTGGGGAAGTTACATAAAACGTAACATGAGAAGCATCTTGTAATTCGTATCTGTCAGCTTCCCAACTATGATCTACCCCCCCCGTAAGTGCACTTTGCAGATCTACTTCACTAATGTCTACATCTGTACAACTCGTATCTTCACTTAAGCCAAACAACCCGCCCAAACTAATCTGAGGAACACTGCTACATTTCGTATAGGAGCTAGGATCAATACTAATATCAAAAGGGACATCACTAATCAATTTTCCATCCACAGTATATGTTCCAGGTATCAAAAGCATCGTATCACTTTGGTACGGATAACTCACTGTCGTAGCATACCCAGTTTCTGCTTCAGTAAGTGTGACAAATAAAACGTCCTCACTTGTAGGTTCCCGCACATTTCCATCAGCATCAACAATTTGGATATCATAACTCAAATTGTAATATTTTTCAAGCACAACAGTAGTAGAAGTATCCTCAGTTGTCGTCACAATAGACATACCATCTTGATACCCTTCTTTTTCTGCAATAACCTGACCATTCACACAAGGAGGCACGCTAAAGCTAGTGTCATAACCTCGTGTACTTCCCAAAGGACAAAGATTATTGATACATTGAAAGCTTACATCTGCTCCAGAAAGATCAATAAGACTTCCGTCCTCTGCAACTTCAACAACATTCACGGTAAGTTCACTTTGTGTGTCAGAACAAATAGTTGTTTCCACAGGATTCAAATCAAGCAAGCCTTCCGTATTCTCCCGTGCTTGATTATTATCTAAGATAACCATGCTTGCAAACTGGAATCTATAATCGGTATCCTCATCGTATAAAGTCACAAGGACAGGATATTTTATATCATAAATAAAGTTATACGTATTCAAACAAAAAATGGTAGAAAGAAAAGCTGTTGCGGAACTTCCAGTAAGAGTATCTTCTTGCAAAGTACTTCCCTGTGTAGGATACACTTGCATAGAAAAAGGCCAATTTGAAGAATAGAATATATTCGCAGATGTTGAATCTGGAACAGTACTATCAATCATATCCCATTCAAAATAATTTGCATCGCTTTCTGTATGGACATCATAGTTTGTTCCACGTATTTTCACTGCCAACAAATTTTCTGATAAGATACTTTTCAAATCACTTTCTACTTCATTAACATCCCAACTCTTTTGTTCACAATCAAATTCAGCCCAGGAAAGAGGAACTTGATCAGGGTATAATACCAAAGAATCATAACTTAAATCTTCCAAAACATAATCCTTATTTTCTGTATCCATGATTTCCGTAGCAGCTTGATACAGCGAACCTAAAGGAACATCAGCAGAAACATAAAATGCATCAAAATCAAAGACAAAATCATCTTGAGCAATATGTACAGGGTAGTTCACAGTAAAAAGAACTTTCTCATCAAGAATTTCTACTTCAGTAGATATATCCCCTGCAGTAGCATTATAGGTCGTAAAAAGATCAAAATCATTTGCACAAGAAGCAAGATTTTCATTCATAAACTGAGAAAGATCATATTCCATATCACTGACACTGGGAACTTGAGAATGATCTACACCATTTGCAGCTTGATAGAACCAATACACGGTTTTGAAATCACTTTCAGGTAAGATTTCCAAAGAATTAGAAAAAGGGTTTTGAGATCCCTGACCAATAGGGTCTTCGGGTAAAGTAATATATCCTCCTTGTTGCCCAAGAAGAGTTATTCCTACACTTGCAAGACTAGTCACACAATTACTCACTTGATCATGAAGTTCTTCCGCTTCTGAAGGAACAACTAAAGACTGTGCCCGTTCTCTTTCCCACTCTGAAAGAAAGATTTGATCCTTATAGTAATAGACTAAACCTGCAGAACTCACCACAAGAAGTCCTAGAATAATCAGTAACGTCAACTGCCCTCTTTTATACATACGACGGGCTAAGGACTTTTTACTTTAAATAGTTTTTCTAAGTAAAAGAAGAAATTAATTCCAGAAAACAATCCAGTTCCATACTCGAGCAAAGAAACTCTCAGAAGAAACTTCTGGCGCATAACTTAAACTCGTAGACTCAGCACCTTCTGGACTTGTACAATCAGGATCAACATTGGTTCCACCAGAAACACCATACATTCCACCATCACCATCTCCATCATCATCAGCTGCAGTTGCACAACTTGGATCAGAACTTTCATCAGTATCTAAAGGACTACGACAATTTGTATCACCATCAATAAAAGTATAATCTGGTGTACATACAGCCTCACATTCTTCTAAAGATCCATCAACTCCAGAATAATCTAAAGTACCACCAGTTCCATCTGGAAGAGCAGAGCAAGGAT
>JAHFJQ010000072.1 GCA_023245755.1 archaeon
ATAATTAGCTCTAAAAGTGCCATGTAGAGAGTCTAAAGCCCTTATCTATAAATACTTTTCCCCCTCCCACACCATTGTTTCCTATGGAGAATGTTCTTCTAAAATAAGGTTAGTCTCCCTTTTTTTGTTCTGGTTGTGTTTCTTATGGAACTTTGTCTTCTTCTTTTGTTTTATCGTCAGAGAAAAGAAAGAAAAAAGAGTTAAAAATATCCATTTTTACTCAAATTATTATTTTTTTTCTAATTCTTAATTATTTTATAGTTCTAGCTTATAATTATATATATTATAATTTTTTTTTTTTATATTATATTATATGTTTTTCCGTTATTTATTATATATTTTATTACATTTATTTTATATTATTTATCTTTGATTGTTGTATTTCTTTTCTTTCTATGGGAAGTAAAGGGGTACTTTTATAAAGAGAGCTTGCTCATGATGGATTATTTACTATTACAAAAAGTTCCATAGGAAATAGAGGACTGTGTCTTCATTTTCGGGAATAAGAATACTTAATAAGCTTTATTTTAAAGGGGGAGATATGGAAAAGGGGTTGAATAATTACTTTGAGGACTATCTTAAACGAGAACCATTATTTTTAGATAAAAAAGTCTTACAGTCTAACTATATACCAGAGACTTTACATCATAGAGAAGACCAAATTCAAAAAGTAGCAGGTATTCTTGCTCCTGCTTTGCGGGTAGAGAAACCTTCTAATATGTTCATTTATGGAAAAACTGGATCAGGCAAGACTGTTACTGTCAAACATGTCTCAGAAAGTATGACACAAATTGCAGTTAAGAATAACCTTCCTGTAAAGATCTTTTATCTTAATTGTAAACTCAAGCGAGTTGCTGATACAGAGTATAGACTTATTGCAGAACTTGCACGGTTTCTTGAAACTGAAATACCTGCAACCGGACTTCCTACTGATGAAGTTTATAAAATCTTTTTAGAGGTTTTAGAAAAACAAAAAATTTTGATGGTTATTATATTAGATGAAATAGATCAACTTGTATCTCGATCTGGTGACCAAATTCTTTATAGTCTTACACGTCTTAACTCTGAATTAAAGCTTAGTCAAATTTCTATTATAGGAATATCTAATGATTTAATGTTTACGAACTATTTAGATCCCCGAGTGAAGAGCTCTCTTTCTGAAGAGGAATTAGTTTTTCCTCCATATAATGCAATACAGTTACAGGCAATTCTTAAAGAACGTTCGGATAGAGCTTTTCGTAAGGGAGCTGTTGCTGAAGGTGTTCTTGAAAAATGTGCTGCGTATGCTGCAAGAGAGCATGGGGACGCACGAAGGGCACTTGAATTACTTCGTGTTGCAGGAGAATTAGCTGAAAGAAATAATCTTATTAAAATAGAAATTGGATCTTTGGATGAAGCAGAAGAAAAAATTGAGAAAGATAGAGTTCATGAAATTATTACGAGTCAACCAAAGCAATCTCAAGTAGCATTGTTAGCAATTTTTGGAACTGCAAAGGCGGCGGGAAATAGACCTATGTTTACAGGAGATATCTATGAACTCTATAAAGAGTTCTGTACTAAAGCGAAAATACGACCGCTTACACAAAGAAGAATTTCCGATATTATTGCTGAATTAGATATGCTTGGTATCATTAATGCAAAGGTAATTAGTAAAGGACGCTATGGAAGAACACGACAGATTGGTTTGGGAATCCCTAACTCTTCTATTCCAAAATTAGAAAGTTTGTTGCATGAGGCGCTCAATATATGACCAAACAGAAACTTGTTCATTTTTTTTTTGAACGAAATTATATGGTTACTCCAGAAATTCTTAAAAAAATCCCTGATAGTTTTGATTATGATTCTTTCTTAGATGCTCATAAAAATTTTCAACGATCTCAAAATACGAGTATGCTTACTGAAGATATGCTTGGAGATATTTTTCAAACTCAAGACCAGGTTGTACAAGTCCCTCTTATTCAACCGACTAAAATAGAAGTTATTGATATGTATCATGATAAACCTAAAAAAAGAGAAGTGAAAGATTTTGTAGGATATATGCGTATGCGCTATGCCTCACTAAAAAAAATTCTCCTTCAAAGAACCGAATTGCAAACTGCTGTTTCTATAAATAAAGCCTTTACAAAAGCACAGAAAGAACCTGTTGCACTCATTGGCTTTGTTTATGCGAAAGATCAAACAAAGAATGGACACTATATTTTAGAATTAGAAGATCCTACTGGAATAATTAAAGTTTTAATAGGTGCAAAAAATGAGGAACTTCTTGCAGTTATGGATGAAATTGTTTTAGATGAAGTTATTGGAGTAGTGGGCACTATGGGAGATGGTATGGTCTATGTGAAAGAAATTATTTTTCCAGATATACCTGTGAAAGAATATAAGCGAGTACAAGATGATGTCTGTGTTTGCTTTATTTCTGATCTTCATGTAGGAAGTAAGATGTTTGCAAAAGAAGAGTTTGAACATTTTATTGATTGGCTCAATCTTTTATATGGAAGTGAAGAACAAAAAGAGTTAGCTCGAAAAGTAAAATATCTTATCATTAGTGGCGATCTTATTGATGGAGTTGGAATCTATCCAGGCCAGGAAAAAGAGTTGTATATTACTGATATTTATGGACAGTATGATGCTTTAGCTGACTACTTAGGTTCTTTACGTGACGATATTAAAATTGTTGTTTGTGGGGGTAATCATGATGCACTTCGTCTTTCTGAACCACAACCACCTTTAAGTAAAGAGTTTGCTCGTTCTTTGTACAAACTAAAAAATGTTACTTTTGTGACAAATCCTGCGATGGTTCGCATTCACAATACTTTTGATATTCTTATGTACCATGGTTATTGTTTTGATTATTATATGAATAATGTTGAGTTCTTACGTAAAGCTGGCTCTTATGATGCAAGTGATGCCATGATGCAATTTGCTTTGAAAAAAAGACATATTGCACCGACCCATGTTTCTACACTTTATATTCCTGATACGGAAAGAGATCCTCTTGTTATTGAAAAAGTTCCTGATTTTTTTGTTTCTGGACATATTCATCATGATGTTAAGATAACGACTTACAAAAATGTCACTCTTATTGGTTGTTGTTCTTTTCAGTATAAGACTGCCTTCCAAGAAAAACTAGGGCATACAAATATTACTTGGGCGAAAAGTCCAGTTATTAATCTTAAGACAAGGCAGATTAAAGTTATGGATTTTAGAAAAGAAGAAGAAATAATAAAAAATGAAGTTACTCTATAAGTACCCAAGCATACTGCTCTGTTTTATAGTAGTTCTTTAGGTTTGTGATTGTCACACCATATATGTATAGAGATTCTCCGCGTTTTATTCTTGCATCTTCTCCAGAATTTCTTCCTGTATCGTAGACAATGACATCAATAGAGCCGTCTCCTCTACTTTCTTCAAGTAAAATATCTTTTACTCCTACAGTTATTCTTTCTTGTTTTCTTAGAATATATTCGTTATCTCCAAGATCCAAGCTTTCCACCTTTAGTGTTGCGGATCTCACTTGTATATTTTCTTCATCATAACTATATGTAACAGAGTCAACACTTATTACTAGATCTCCAATAATTTCTTCACTTTTTGTATCTTCAATACTTGTATCCTCTCCATCAATGGTTAATTCTACTTCTGGTCCTTGGTTTACTTGTACAAGGGTAATTGTGGATCCTAGAATTTTTTTGGATTCCCCTTCGGAGAAGTCATAATATGGTCCAATATCAAGTAAAAGATCCGGCTCTGGAAGTTCTACCACGTCGGGAATTTCTGTAATAATAGACTGATTTGTGACTTCTTGTAGCTCCACTTGTGGTGCACTACATCCTGCAAGGAGGAGTAATAAAAATAGAGTAAAGAGTTTTTTCATGTTTCTGGAGAATAGTGTTGGCTATTTTAAACTTTTTGTATTCTATGTTCTGTAATCTCTATATCTTCTTTCTAGAAAACTAATTAAAAGACCAAGAATGCTTGCTTTTTGTGGCGCCCTATAGTTCTCGTGTAGAAGGAATTTTTGCATCTTTACAGAGTGATATTCTTGCTTGTTATGATATTGCTAATAAAACAAAGACATTGGGTTATGATCCTGATCCTAAGGTCAAGATTCCTCTTGCACGAAATATGGCTGAAAGAGTAGAAGGTCTTATTGCTTCTGTTGCTCCAGAAGTGCTTGGAAAGGGTATTCCTGAGAGGATTCAACAACTGGAACAGCAGTATGGAAGTCAGGACTGGCGAGTTGCACTTGTTATTGCAGAGGAAGTTGCTCAACAAAAGTTTTGTACTTTTGATACGAAGAAAAAAGCAATTGAGATTGGAATACGAGTTGGATTTGCCTATGTTACTGTGGGGGTTGTTTCTTCTCCTTTGGAGGGATTTATTGAAATTCAGATACGAAAAAGAAAGGATAATGGCCAAGAGTATTTTGCTCTTCTTTATGGTGGCCCTATTCGAAGTGCTGGTGGAACTGGTGCTTCTGTTTCGGTACTTATTGCAGATTATATACGAAAGAAAATGGGTTATGCTACGTACGATCCTAGTGAAAAAGAAGTCAAACGTGCGTATACAGAACTTTGTGATTATCATGAACGTGTTACGAATTTACAGTATTTTCCATCGGAAGAAGAAACTACTTTTCTTGTGCAGCATTTACCTGTGCAGGTAGATGGGGATCCCTCTGAAAAATTTGATGTCAGTAATTTTAAAGATCTTGATAGAAGAGTTTCGAATAAAATTAGTAACGGTTTTTGTCTTGTTACAGCTGAATGTTTGTCTTTGAAAGCACCTAAAGTTTGGAAACAGCTTGCACTCTGGGGAAAAGAAATGGACTTAGAGCAATGGAACTTTATGGAAGACTTTGTGAAGTTGCAAAAAGAAATTAAAGCACGTGGAGCTAAGGTTGATACTACTAGTACAGTCAAGGTAGAAAAAGTTACTCCAGATACTACGTATATTAAAGATATTGTTGCTGGAAGGCCAGTATTTACGTATCCTTTACGTCATGGTGGCTTTCGCTTGCGCTATGGTCGGGGCAGAGTTTCTGGTTTTTCTTCTGATTGTGTGCATCCTGCAACTATGGTTGCTGTTGATAGGTTTATTGCTGTAGGGACACAATTTAAGACGGAAA
>JAHFJQ010000011.1 GCA_023245755.1 archaeon
TTCCTCTTCCTCCTGTTATTGCCCCTGAAGGGAGATTATTAGATTGGGGTTGCTCTTATGGTCGTACCAGTTCGGATATTTCTTTCACCTACCCCGAAAGAATGGTTTTGGGTGTAGATATTGACTCTTTTCGTATTCGACTTGCCAAGTGTACTTCTCTTCATGGTAGGCTGCAGTTTTTTGCTGAAGATGGTTTTGACTTTTTACGAAGGGGGGAAAAATTTGGAGCTATCTTTGCTTTAAATAATGTTCTCCCCGGTTTTATTGAAGGAGAGCCAAAGCCTAGTGATATTCGTGAACTTGGTTTGCTTATGCGTGAAAGTTTGGTATCTAAAGGGCTTCTTGTTGTAAGTGCGGGGAAATCTCATGATGATAGGCAGCACCATGTTTTTGCGTATCGTCAAGGAAAGGGTTTAGTACTTGAGCCTATCCTAGAAGATGTTGTAGAAAATCCTGATACGAGTAGGCTTAGGGAATTTAAAGAGCTTTTCTTTTAAGAAAGGACAATGTAAATTCTTCTATTGCTCTTTCCTTTATTTTCAGCTTTCACAAATTTTATTTCCCCTACCTCTGAAGTATTCTTAAGATGTGTTCCTCCACAGGCTTCTTTTTCAAAGCCAATAATATCCACAATACGGACCTCTTGGATTTCTTGTGAAAACCCTTTGGCAAGTGTTGTAAGCTTATCTCCTAAAGCTGCTTGCGCTTCTTTTTTTTGGAGAATATACCATTTAATTTCATGCCCTGCCTTTATGATTTTGTTTGCTTCTGCAATATATTCTAATATTTTTTCTTTGTCATAGTTTTCTAGAGCAAAGTCAATCCTTGCCTTATCTGCTTCTAATTGGTTTCCAGTAATCAATGCTCCTGTTTTAGAGGAGATAATATGAGAAAGGATATGTTCTGCAGTGTGATAGCGCATGTGGATGTATCTTCTGTCCCAATCAATTACTCCATGGATACTATCTCCTTCTTTCAGACCGAGATCAGAGACTTCGTGGATAATCTCTCCGTTTTCTTTTTTTACAAACATGACTTTGTACTTTTTTCCATTGCTTGTGATCGTTCCCGTATCGTAGGGTTGTCCACCACCTGTGGGGTAGAAATAGGTTTGATCTAGTGTCACAAATACTGCGTCTGTGACTTTTGTTACCTTTGCATCAAATTCTCTTTTGTAGCAGTCCAGTAAATAGGGATTTTTCATTTTTTCCTTGTTGCTTCACTAGAGTATTTTTTAAACCTTGTCATAAAAGTTCCGAACTCGTCTGTACGTACTGTTGCTCCACAAGCATGGTCATGGCCACCACCATACCCAGTAAGGCCTTCTAAACTTTTGTTAATAATTGGAGGAAGAATGAGATTATTTGCACGAAAACTCATAATCATTTTTTCATTTCGTATTCTTCCTACTATAATAATCTTGTCTGGTCTCCTATAGGAAAGTTCATTAGATACTAGGCTTGTAAAACTATCTTGTTCTGTAGGGTAGGTATAGAGCAAAATCTTTCCTCTGGTTTTTATTGCTAGGCCTTGTTTTACTACGAGCTGGTATTTCTTTTCTAAACTTACGAAATGTTTCCAGATAAACTTTCCACGAGCTGTTTCTTGTTTGAGAATTTCGTTAGGATGCTCTATTCTTGTGAGAATTTTGATACATTGACTTTTTTCTTGTGATTTTCCTTTGAGTGAGAAAACAAAAGAACGAATGAGTTTTCCAAATTCTGTGTCAAAGAAAACTTGTCCTGGAGAGTTTGCTTCGGGTATGAGTCCTGGATACTGCTTTTGAAACTCTTCTGTAAATTCAGGAATGTACCAGTCTCCAATAATTCCTATCATTGCTATCCAAAGGTTTTGTTTTGTGATTTGGTATGCCCAGTAAGAAGTGGGTCTTTCATCATTTGCTCTTTCTTTTCTAGGGTTGTAGTAATGATAGTTTGGTGCTTCTATTGTTAAGAGAGGATGATGATCAATGTGAATTATAGGCACCTGTATTCCAGAAATGAATTCTTGTTCTACTAAGGGTTTATCTAAAAGAATGACTAGGTCTGCTTTTTCTTCTTGGACTTTTCTAATCATTTCTTCGTCAATTTTGCCCTTGGTAGGAATTCCTTTTCCTTTTTGCTGCCATTTCCATAATATGAGAAAAGAACAGAGACCATCTTGGTCGTCATCAAAGATAAAAACTGGGCGTTTTGCTTCCGTAAGCATTTTTCTTATTTCTTGAAGCTCGGATTCTAGAATCATTTTTTGTCCTTATAAAAGTCTGTGTAATCTGAAGGAGGAGAAGCTCCAGCAGGTGCATATTGGAATGGTGTATTCTCCATCTTTTTTCCGGTCTTTTTAAGGGTTGTGATATAGTATATACCAATTGCTATAAGGAGAATAGTTATACTTCCTATTACAAGTATGAGGATTGCTTTTGTTGCGTTCTTTTTTTCTACGCATGTACCTTTTGTACATATTGATCCTTCTTCACAAATGACATCTAGAGCACAACTAGAGCAGGTTTCATCTTCTTCTACAATATTATTTCCACATACAGCACTTGTGCTTTGTTCAGAAAGAATAGAGTCTACATTTACCACTGTGTCTCCCACTGTTACGGTCCAGGAATGGCTTGCCTCATCCGTTCCATCAGAAACTACCACTTTTATAGTGAATACTCCTTCTGTTGAGCTGCTATAACTCAGAGTATCTTGCGTTATTGATTGATTCACATCATCGATATACCATGTTGTTGTTATTGTGTCGCTATCCTCATCTGAAGCGATAATTGTGAAATCTTGGGATTCATCGATATCTAAAGTCGGATTACTTTCAGGGGTATAGGAATCAATAACTGGGGCATTATTACTTGAAGTAGTTACTGAACCAACCGTTATTTCAAAGCTGTTACTGGTTACACTTGCTGTTCCATCGCTTGCAGTGATCGTTATGTTTTCTGTTCCTTCCCAGTCTGTTTCAGGGATCATTGTTATGATTGATTCATTTTGTGTGATACTTAGATGGTCTGCCGTGATTGTATAACTGAGATTTGTATGTGGATCAATATCTATGAAGTAATCATCCATATCTATCGTTGTGTTTACATTTATTTCTAGTGTACTACTGGTAAACTGATCTGTCAAAAGTGGGGCATCATTGACATTAGTGATGTTGATTAAAATTTCGTTACTTGATACGGATGAGGAACCATATCTTCCTGTAATCGTTACGTTCTGAGATCCTGTAAAATTTCCACTAGGACTTATGGTGACTCCATTACTTCCATCAATAAGGAAAATAGAACTAGAGTTTCCTGAAAAAGTGTAAGAACTTGCTCCTGTAAAGTATGTGTCAAGATCAAAAAGAGTAGAACTGTTTGTATCTTCTGCAAAACTTTGGTTTGCAATGATCCCAGAAAATGCTAGCGTAGAAATGGTTAAGGAGTTATTGCTTGATGCGAAAGCTGTTTCACTGTTTGTGTTGGTTACAAGACAGTTCCAAATGTATGTGCCTTGAGAGAGACTGGAAACGAGAAAATTTCCTGTTGTACTTGTATTACTTTGGCTTGTTACTGATGTCCATGGAGAGCTGGAGGTATTCATGTATAAACTTATTGAGCTAATAGGAACAGAATCAGTAGCTGTACAACTAAAGATGATAGAAGTCATATTTGTTGTGTTTCCTGAACTGGGAGAGTTTAATGATACGGAAAGACCAAGAACTGTTGGCAGTAGAAACAGTACTACAAGAATGATCCCACCTTCTCTTTTCATAGCTGTTCTTTAGAGAGTCGGATTTAAATACCTTTTGTGAGCTCAAGCACAAATAAACTTATAAGAGCACTCTCCTTTTCTTGCGTTATGATTTGGACTATTTTATTTTACTTGTTTCTCATTATTGTATTTTTAGTGTATCTTAAATTAAGTACGTTTAGAGTACATGGTAAAAAAATCTTGAACTTCCCTATGCGGGTAGCTTTGGCTTTGATCTTTCCTTTGATTTTTATTCTTGTTGCTTTGTTTAGTTCTCTTCTCCTTTTGTTTGTGATGGCTTTGCTTCTTATTGCATTTCTGCTCTTTCTTATCCTCTTCTTTATTGGGAGAGTGCAGGTCTTTTCTAAGAAACCTAAAGTAAGTACTGTCATTGTTCAAAATATTAAGAAGAAGTAAGATACTCTGTAAATGGCTTTCTTGCTTGTAAAGCCTGATCATGTATTCTTTCATATGCTAGGATCGCCTGTGCAAAGGAGTGAAAGTTTAATCCCTCTCTTTCTAAGATATTTTCAGGTGTGAGGAGAACTTCTGTTTCTAAATCCTTTCTGCTTAGGCAATAAATCCTTGCTCCTCTTTTTCCTGTGGTGGTTATTGTTGTACAGTAGAGAACTCCTAGCTCTGGACTGACTGTTGCTCTTTTTATTCCATATACTGTCGTTCCAATTAAATGGGTTTGTGTTCCTGACTTTGCAACCCATTCTGTTCTTTGTTCATGATCTTTTCGTTCTAATTCTGCTTCTTCTAAAATGCATGTTATACTGAGAATATTTGTTCCTAGATTTGCAGATCTTTCTTCTGATTTCATCTTTGAAAGAATGTCTAAAGTCTATAAATATTTAATGAAAAAAGAAAATAATAAAGAAAAGAGTTTATTTAGAAAGTCTCTTATTTGCTCTTCTACCTGGGCGGATTTTCTCTGTTCCTACTCCTGTATGGAGCATTCCCCGAGATTTTTGGCCTGCAGATGTTCTTCCTCTCAAAACTCTGTTTGTGTGCTTTCTGTAACAGATCCAGTTGAGATTTTTATCTGCTTTTATTTCAGGCATATATGGGTCTACCATGATAATTTCATACCAGTAGTGGATTCCATCTTTTCCTACCCAGTAGGAGTTGAGTACTTCAAGATTTTTATGAGCTCGTTGTGCTTTTTGTTCTGCGATCCATTGGTAGGACATACCAACTATTTTCTTTCGTCTCATGGTTCGAGAACGTCGGCCGTGTTTACGTGCTTCTCTTTTTCTTCCACCACGAACAACACGTACACGAACAATAGTGATTCCTTTTTTGGCTTTGTAGCCTAAAGAACGTGCACGATCTAGACGAGTAGGTCTTGCTGCTGATGTAATGACGTCTTCTTTACGCCATTGAATAAGTCTTTGTTTATAGATCTCTCCAAGTTTTTCTTTTGGTTGGGTCCAGAGATCTCTGATTGCTTGATACATTCCCATTCTTGTTTTTCCTTTTGTTTTTTCCTTATCGGATTCAGGTTGCAAAGCCCACATTTCCTTTGTAAAGATAGATACACTGGATTTTTGGGTGTTTTTAAAGGTTTCTCTTCATCTTTTAGAAAAGCAAAGCCTTTTATCTATATACTATAAAGCATATATTATGAGATATGACATTCTCTATTTAGAAGATGATCCTGATGTGCATGAACTTGGTATGATTTTCTTTGAACATCATTGTTTACGTCCCATTGATTTTTTTAGTGGGGTACAAGCACTCAAATATTTACAAGCACAGACTAGTGTTCTTCCTCTTTCTTATCTGTGTGATATGCGTATTCCTGGTTCTGTAGAAGAACTCGATTCTCCTTTAGCTATTTGTCAGTTTGTTTCTGCAAGGGGTTCGTTAGGTAATTTTCGCTTTCATACTGGCCATGTATCGGATCATGATCAAGGGGTTTTACATGAGACTAGTGCTTTAGTTATTGTAAAGACTGACCTGCCTACACTCCATACCTTTCTTGAGGGAATAAGGGCTCAAAGAGATCTCTTGGATAGGGCATAGGCGCGCAGGACTTATATAGCTCTTTTCTTTTCTTCTTTTCATGAAAAAAGATTGTTTTTCTTGTCATGGAAAATGGTATACGCAGCCCATGACTTGTGGCCATAGTTTCTGTCCAATCTATACGAAGCTTCCCAAGATGAAGACCATTCGTTTAGAAAAAGAAAACTTTGTTGGAACTGCCCCCAGTGTTTTTGTGGGAAGATATGGCTATCCCCACGTGAATGTAGGTATTTTAGCTCCTCCTGAAACTGTGGAGAAAGATGGAGAGTTGTATGACTCTCCTCAAGAATGGAGTAGGAGAGGTTTTCAAATCCAAGATGTATTAGATTTTCGTTCTGTGCTCATTAATTCTCGTATGCAAGCACCAGTGAAAGCAGCACACAAATATGTGGAGATCACTCAGGAAGTTGCTCTGGCTTCTAAACCTGTTGATGTAGAGTTTTTTTTACAAAAGAAACCAACCTATCAAGTAAGTACTTCTAATGTAGAAACGGTTTTAGGGGCTCATGCACAGCTGAAAAAAGCTGTTTTGACCAGTAACCCTCATATTGATTCACGTGTAGATAAAATCGTGAGTGATAGTGATTTGAAAGCTAGTGAGGCTATTACTGCACTTTATAAAAAAGGTTTTGATGAGACTTTTTTGACACGTATTCTTTCTGTTGGAAATCTAGGTTTGAAGACTCAAAGAAAGTTAGTTCCTACGAGATGGGGAATTACTGCTACGGATGATATTATTGGAAAACAACTGATTGAGGAAATTAAAGATTATAAGACTTCTGATTATCAACTCTTTTTTGGGAATTATCTTGGAAATTATTTCCTGGTTCTGTTTTTTCCTCGGGTTTGGAGTTATGAACTTTTTGAAATGTATATGCCCTCTACTCTTTTGAATCAGGAAAATGAGGTGAAGTATACCACTGATCATGAATTTTATGGTGGAAGAAAAAGTTATGTTTCTGAAACTGCTGGAGGATATTATGCTGCTCGTATTTCTCTTTTAGAAAAAATGAAAGAAATGAAGAGACAGGGGGCGGTGCTGGTTTTACGATTTATTACTGATGAGTATACTACTCCTTTAGGAGTTTGGGTTGTACGACAAAGTGTACGTAAAACTATGGATCATGGTCAAATTTTTGCTTGCGAAGAAGATATGATGAGCTATGCAAAACAGTTTATCTTAGAGAGATTTCATTTTGATATAAGTAATATCTTCAAAAAAAGTAAGATTTTAGAGTATATTCATACTCAAAAAACATTATTTGGTGTGTTCACAAGCAAGCCCTAAAAATAATATATTCTCTTTTTATAGATTAAATATCGTAGAAATCTTAAAAGGTTTAAAGGGGGCAGCTTGTGGCTGCCACCAGTAAACACAGGGAGGGATTGCCTTAATGAACTACTCTATAGTGGTATTTACTTGTTTATAAAGGTTTTGTTTTGTAGCTACCTAGAAGGAGTACAAAAATGAAGAAATTATACCAGCCGAATCGTGTCTAAATTTCTTGGTACAGAGGTTTCGACATGCATCACCTTGTGTACGGTAGATGCTAAATCTAAACATTTTGATGCTTCTCCATGCTGGGTAATAACTCGTCGAGGTTTTGGGTCTAAATTTCGTAAGAAAGCCATAAGCTGTGGCCGGGAAGAGTGTCCTGAAAACCCCTTGATGACTGCGACTTCACAACGTACTTTAGTAACTTCGCTTCTATTCTCTCCAGAAGAGAAAGAAATTTCTTTTTCTCCATTTTGAATACGACGACCAAGAGATCCTTCTGCTTGATACGAGGTTAGGATAACAATATTTTTGGGGTTTTCGGAAAGAACTTTAAAGTATTCTACGGAAGCACCACCTGTTAACATACCTGAGGTTGCAATGATAATACTTGATCCTTCAGAATGCATGACTTCTTGCATTTCTTTTTGGGAACCTACTTTTTTAAAAATTGGGGAAAGGAAAGGATTATGGTCTTCGAAGAAGAGTTGTTTTCGTATCACTGGATTAAAGAATTCTGGATATGCGGTATGAATTGCAGTGACGTCCCAGACCAGGCCTTGTACATGAATAGGAATACTTGGGAGAGTTCCTTCACGTGTTGCGCGTTCTACCATGAGCATGATCTCTTGAGAACGACCAACCCCGAGAACAGGAAGAAGAATTTTCCCTCCTCGTTCCACTGTTTTTTTAATGAGATCCATAAAAAGATCTTCTGATTCCTTCCTTGGTGGAAGAACGTCATCTTTACTTCCATAGGTACTTTCAATGATTACTGTTTCTAGACGTGGGAATTTTGTAACTGCCTTTGCTAATAAGTTTGATGTATCGTAGAGCATGTCTCCTGTATAGAGAAGATTGTGCAAACCATTTCCAATATGTAAGTGTGTCATTGCAGAACCTAAGATGTGGCCTGCATTGTAGAAAGTCATACGAATATCAGGTGTAATATCTGCAACTTCTTCATATCCAATGCAAATTGTTTGCTTCACCATTTGTTTGACATCTGCAACTTCAAAAGGGGGTTTTTGTGCATTTTTGAATCCAATAGAAATAAAATCTAAGGCTAAGAGAGCCATGACATCTCGTGTAGGTTCCGTACAATAAATTGGACCGCTGTAGCCAAATTTTACTAATAAAGGTACCATTGCACTATGATCAAGATGTGCGTGAGAAATAATGACTGCATCGATTTCATTTATTCTAAACTCTGGAGAATCAAAATGAGGGTATGCATGCTCTTCAGACGCTGAAGGATTAATTCCACAATCAAGAACAATACGAGATTCTGGAGTTTGTAAAAGAAAACAGGATCTTCCTACTTGACGACCTGCGCCAAGAGCAGTAATACGTACCCATTCTTCCTTTCTTCCACGAATCCAGCCATTGTAAATTCTTTTTCCTACTTCATTGAGGAATTTTTTTCTGGAATCGTTGTTTTCATACAGAACTGCACGAATGTTTTCTGTAATTTTTGATCGAATAGAAGGTGTTCTTCGAATCATTGGTACCCATAGTGTCTTTTCTTTGATCACTCGTAAGAGTTCGCCGGATTGACCAATTGCAACACCTGGTTTTTCTGCCTCGATAATGACTATGCTTCGAGGAGCATCAAAAATAATATTATCCACATTGGATTCTTCGGGAAGTGTTTCTTTAATGATTTTTTCTGCTTTTTCCATATCTAGAGAAATAGATGGATCTGGACGAAGTTCAATTCTTTTTTTGAAATCGCTAACAAGTTTCTTAATCTCTCCTTTGTTGTCTAAGAAGAATTCTTTGCTTTTCGTATAAATAATAATATTTGCAGCTTCAAAGCTTGCACTAGATACTTCTGCATCTTTAGGTAACTTACTTGTTATTTCACTAAGTATATCTGCCATTTTTTAAAATATAAAAAGGAAGAGTCTAGAAGATTTTTATTTCATAATAGACTTTACTTCTTTCGAGACTACGTATTCTACTCCGCTAGGATTAATTACGATCACATCAATTCCGTTTCCTGTTGCTACATCTCTGCTCATTGCAGCAGTTAATGCGCGTACAGCGACATCCTTTCCTTCTTCTACGGAAATGTCTTTTTTGTAGAGTGTCTCTAATACTCCTAGAGCAACTGAGGAACCAGAACCGTCTGAAGCATAATCATCTACTTCCATAATACTTCCATCAAAGGAAATCTCATATAGACTGTATCCAGATTTATCATAGCCTCCAAAGAGGAAACCAACAATACCTGGAATCATGCTTGGACGACGAATGTTTGAATATGCTAAATTTGCAAGCAGGTTTGCTGCTTCTTTAACTGAAGGTTCTCTGCCTTTTCGCATTTTTAGGAGCATAATTTGTGCTCGGATTATTTTTGTGAAAAGCTGGATATCAGAAACTAAGCCGGCAGTAGTTATTGCCATGTGGTCACTTACAGGAACAACTTTGGTTGTTTTTTTATGTGCTATTAAGTATCCTGCAGTTGCTCTTCTGTCTGCAGCCATAACTACGCCATCTTTACAGATCATTGCTATTGTTGTTGTCCCATGTTTTGGGTTTGCTTCCATTTTTGATGAACACCTCGTAAATTATTCAGAACTTCTTTTTCTAGTGGTAGTAATCCTTGTAGGATTTATATAGTTTATGGTTATTATTCGCCTCTTAATGTTGCAATGTATGCTCTATATTGCTCTTCCTTTTCTTTAAAGTACTGCTCTATATTTCTTGGGAGCGCTGCAATTTCTTGTATAATTAATGGAGAAGCTATATGATCTATTTCAAGCATTTTTGACAGTGCACCTTCTAGTGATTCTCCTTCCATTCTTGTCTGTGGAGTATCATCCGTAAAATAGGCTAGTGTTCTATTTGATCCATGCCACTGTATATTTCCTGTACCATAAGATTCTAAATGGAATATCATGCTTAGTAATCTTCTTCCGCTTGGACTTTCTCTTGATGGAAAATCGTAAAACTGAAACTCTGTTCGTCTTGTTCTAGGTAAGGCTTCAGGATACAAGTCTGTCTCAAATAAGCCTCCAAGTTTTGCTCCTATTCCTTTGAGACTTTTTGGTCCTCTATAGCCAATGACTCTTGTACTAATATTTCCTGAGTCGTATTCTGCTGTTGATTCGTAGAGGAAATCTTCGGTATAGTGTAAGGTTCCTCTATGGATGCTTGTAAGTATTTGTCTTACTCTTTTGAGTACTTCTGGTCTTTCTTTACTATTTGCTGTTGCTCTTCTTGCTAATGCTGTTGTTTCTACATTTCGATAGAGCCAGGGTTTTTCTCTTAATGTTTGTTCTACATCTGCTCTTCCGTATTCTTCAATGAGTCGAGCATATCCCCCTTCTGTGCCTTCTTCTTCAGGATGGAAATCTCTTTCAATTCTTTGTCGTACAAGCGCTTCTAGAAATGCTTTCTTATCTTCTGGACTCAGGTCTTCGAATTGTTTTCTACACTCTTCTCCTTCTCCGACTAAAATTAAACCTGTTCTTGGAGGATCTGCCATTTCTGTTTGATTTAGAACATCTCCCTTTTAAATCTTTCTCTAGTTGTTACCCCGAAGGGATAACTATTTAAAGCTCTTTTATGGCTACATTCTTATGGCCGAAGCAAATTGTACAAAGAAGGAGTTAGAAGAGTTACTTCGTTCTATAGACATTGCTGGGAAAACTTCTTTGAATACAGGAAGTTGGGCTCATGTGAGAAGTGATGAGGTTACTCTTCCTTTACGGGCACGCGATATTCCTCATTTTGATTTCTGGATTAATTTTAACCGTTTTGTTCCGGATCATGAAGGGCTTGATTTTTCTGTTTATAGAAACACCTTTGGAGAAACGGTTATTGGTCTTCCTTTTTCAACACCTGTTTATGCAATAGCAGATGGAGTTATTGGAAAAAACTTTCGTGTTAAAGTTATGGAAGGGGTTGTTGATCCCTATGATCATGATCAGGATGCTCTTTATGTTGTTCATGGTGAAGATCATGATACAAGAAGAAGACTTATTACTGGTTACGTTCATGTTACTCCTTCGGTGAAAGAAGGAGAGTTTGTTCGTAAAGGCCAAAAAATTGGTTCTTTTTATTATCATACCTCAAGTAAAACTCTTAATTTTGGCGGATTAACTCATTTACATTTAGGACTTTGGTCTTTGGGAGAGGAACTTTTTTCAGAAGATCCAGAGTTGATTTTTCCTGGTCTTATGAAGTTCACTACTGTTCCTCAGAGGGACTACCCTTTTACTGTTCTAGAAGAAGGTGATCAACCTCGTTTACGTATTGCAAACTTTACTCGATTAATGCATGCTAAAAGAGGATATAGTTTTGAAGGGGTCCGAGAAGACTTTGAGGCGCCTTTACCTACTTATTCTTTTTTAAGAAGGATAAAAGAGCTTTGGAGCTCCTGACTTTAGGCTTTTATTTCTTTTACTCTGCTTTTTATTATTTCAGAATTCAACAGTTCTTCTATACATTCTTTTGGAGTATTATATTTTCTTGGTAAGAGTACATAGGATCTTCCCTTTTCATTTTGTACTGTATATTTTTTCCATGTTTCTTTGAAATGTTTTAAACGATCCTTTTCTGTTATTGGTGGTCCGTAGTGTTTTACTACTGGAGAAAGTTTCTTTTCTTTGCATATGTAATAGAAAATTGCATGTTCGCCCTCTTTCCAATGCCAGTTTGCTTCTTTGATTTCAAAGTCATGTTCTTTGAGCTGTTCTTGTATGTATTCAAAGCATTTTAGGAGTTTTGCACCTACAACGTCTCTTTTTCCTTCTAATGGGATAAGTTGCAGAATACTTTTTTCTCCCCTTTTCTTTTGTATTTCTTCTAGAGAAAATTCTTTTTTTATAAACAGGTCTTTTTTTGGATTCTTGAGATACTGCTTTGCTTTCTTTTTGAACAGATCGTATTTTTCTTGTGAGACTACTGCGGTGACATTTCTTGTAGACTGTACAGGGTCAACGAGAATAAGTGGAGAAAGCATTTTTGCTTGATTGAGTTGTACTTTCTTTTTGTGATGCTTTTCTGTATCAATGACTGTTGTTTGTTTCCATTGTGCAACATTTTTAAGCAAATTTTTAAATCCTTTATAGTGGATGGTTAAAACTTCTATAGAATACCCAGAAAAACCTTTAATGAAAGATTCTGCACCGTAAAAACCATTTGCCTTTGCGAATGCTTTTGCAAGAAGAATATCCTTTTTGTATTTCTTATGCTTATTTACCCATTTGGCATGAAAGGGAGAAATGTCGGTAATATTTTGTGCGTGTTCTACTTTTTGAATGTCCATAATAGGAATAAGTTCTATAGTATATTGTCCTTCTTTCTTCTGAAGATAGTCTCTGCTTCCATGTAATACAATTGCATCTTTTACGTTGTCCTTGAGCACTTGAGCAATGTCCATTCCTTCATACTTTTGTGTGTTGAATTTTATATAGATGTCAATATCATGGTTGTTCTTCAGCCATGTTCCCTTTGCAGAAGAACCTCCTAGAGTTACTTTGGTATGCGCTATACGGATACTTTTGCTTATCTTTTGGATAATCGTTTTTACTTCTTGTTGTTCTCTTCTTGTAGGTGTAATCTGCTTTAGAACATCTTGCATATCCTTTGTAAAGGGAAATAACTTTATAAATTCTTTTGTCTCTGTTACTAGTATGTTTAACGGGTATGCACAATTGTATAAGCATCTTTTTGCACGAGACCTTTTTGAAATCTATTTCCTTTTAGCATTTCGTGCCTTAGGATTTTCTATGATTGGAATATTTCTACCGCTTTATCTTCTTCATGATTTAAGCTTTTCCTTACCTAAAGTCATTAGTTTTTTTCTTATGACTAGTGTTGCCTTTACCTTTGGGAATTATTTTGCTTTAGGACTTATTTCTCGATATGGGGCAAAACATGTTATGGTTTGGAGTTATTTTTTTCTGATTGCAGGGTTTATTTTGACTTATTTTCTTGAATCCTTTCCTGCCCTTTATTTGATTGCTGCGTTTTATCAAGGATTAAGCATGGGACTATTTTGGATGGGCTTTCATGTGGATGCCTCTCTTCATTCTAGAAAAAAAGCAGTTGGAAAACAAAGCGGATTGATTCTCTTAGTAAGTATTTTAGGAGCAGTTCTTGGTCCAGTTATTGGTGGTTTTATTCTTTATTACTTTGGGTTTCCGATTTTGTTTCTTGTTGCTATTGTTGTCTTTCTTATATCGATTATTCCTTTTCTTTTCTCTAAAGATCTTTATGTGAAAACAGATTTTGATTTTCGTT
>JAHFJQ010000073.1 GCA_023245755.1 archaeon
TGTGTCTAAAGGATTCATTAATATTGTAGTAAAAATAGTACTTCTCACTATAGTTTTAAATCCATACTCTCCTTTTTGTCGAGGAGAAACAGTGGTATAAGCAATTTTTATCCCCGTTCTTTTTTCAAATTCTATTGAGATTTCTTTTCCATCATAGTCTGATCTAAAACTAGCTGCAGCAGTGATACGTTTTTTTGAAATTATGATCGAGTCTAGTCCAGAGATAAAATCAGAATGTTCTAAAATCAGCTTGTTACAAAACTCAAATCTAGAGAGTTTCTTTTTACTTTTCGTTCCTTCAGCTTGATATTGCCCAAGCATACTACTAAGATTTTTTGTATGAACAAATCTTCGTATTCTTATTGGCTTAACTCTATTTTGTTTATAGGAAATGAGCAGAGAAGGTTCACCGAAGAGCTCTTCTTTTACAGAAACCTTAAACCCAGAAATTGTATCTGGGATAAATGGAAGAAGATCGATATACATTATTGATAAAGGAGGAAAAAAGGTTATAAATGCTACGCGGGGGCGTGCCGGGTGTCCAGGCGATCAAATCCTTCAAATATCCTCGAGAAAATACTAGCCAAAAGCTTTTTAAAGGGCTAGAATTTTCACAGGTAAAGACGCATTAGACGCAAAAAACTAACAGAGGATTCTCATGGGAGAGGAAAATACAACACCAGAACCAACAAAGGATATTTCTAGCCAAAAGGCAAAGCTTGATGAGCTGAATACCGAAAAAGAAAAATGGTTTGTAAAGAAGGAAGAACTCAAGCAAAAAATTGCTGATCTCATTAAAGAAGTCCGTGAAGTAAAAGCAAAAAACGATTCTTATTCTACTACTATTAAAGATCTCAAAGAAAAGAGAGATGCACAAAATGCAGAAGTAAAGATTCTCATTGATCAAATTAAAGAAGTAAATAAAAAAAGAGACACGACAAAAGTTGTTCTAGACAAAAAAGACCCAGAAGCGCTAAAAAAACGTATTCAACAATTAAGCATGCGTATAGAAACAGGTGCAGTTTCTTTTGATGATGAAAAAAAGATCATGAAAGAGTTGAAATCTCTGAAGAAAGAGTTAGAACTTGCAAAAACTGCAAATGAATCTGGAAAAGAGGCAGGAGAGTTATCTAAAAAGATTGATGCAGCAAAGAAAATTGCAGAAGACTTTCACAGCAAGATGAGTGAAGTTGCAAAAGAAAATAAAGAAGCATACAAAGAGTTTACTCGTTTGTCAAAGGAAATTAATCGTGTTAAAAAAGAGCAAGAAGAAGCTTTTGACAAGTTTATCACATTCAAACAAGAATTTTCTGAAGCAAATAAAGGTTTCAAAGATCATGTAAAGAAAGTCAATGGCGAAAAGAAAGACGTTTTCAAGGAAACAAGAAAACGAAAAGAAAAAGCTGCCTTTGACAGAAAAGAACTAGAACATAAAAAGATTGAAGAGAAGAAAGAAAAGGTTGAAGAGAAAATGAAGACCAAAGGAAAGAAGATTCTCACCACAGAAGATCTTATAGCTTTTCAAGGTAATGAAGAAGAATAATTATTTCTTTAAAATTTCTTTAATATCACTCACAATAGGAATACTTTCTATATGATAATACTCTACGAGTAGTATCCATACAACGGCAACAAATATTGTGGAAACAACATGCCAGAGAAACAGATGTGCAAAAGCAAAATAGTCCTTTCCAAAATCAACATAGAGGTATACTAAGAAGATAATTCTGAGTATGTTTAACAAAAAAATACTCGCTGCTCCTAAAAGAAACATTTTCAACCCTTGGGGAAATGAAATATCTCTAGTCAGAAGAATAAGTACGATAAGAAGAACATAGGCAAGAGTTGCAGCACAGGCATCAACAAAGGTAAAGGAAAATGTAGAAATCGTAAGAACATTGCCCAGAACAGTAACAGGAAGAAACAATTGGAGAAGGAAATAACTGGTATACAGTGTTAAAGGCAGAAGCAGAAAAGAAAAAGTTCCACTAAGAAAAACAACAATAAGAACAAGAAGGTAGCGTATAATGATTTCTTTCATAGGCCAATTTTAGGAGGATGTTTGAGCAGTTCATCAATAATTTGGATTGCATGGGTGATATCTCTCTGATGGACAATACCAATACCAGTGTGCACATTTCGTACGGGGACGCCTAGGATGCTAGTAGGAATTCCTCCTTTAGATAGAGAAATATACAGAGCATCTGTTGTCCCAAAGTCCGTTACTCCTGCTTGCAGAGAGAGTTTTTTCTTTTTTGCAATAGATTTGATATTGTCATTTAAACAAGGATTAGAAAGGGTTTGTGAATCCATAATCGAAAGAATAGGCCCTTTTCCTAGACTTCTTGTAAGATCATTACTCAGATCATTTGCATCGAAAACATCTAAGACTAAAGACCACTCAGGGTTAAGATTATACACGGAAGTTCGTGCACCATACAAACCTACTTCTTCTTCAACGGTAAAAACAAAATAAATTTCTCCAGGGAAAGATTTTATTTTTGTAATCAAAGAAAGAAGAATATAACACCCAACTCTATCATCAGCAGCCTTTCCCATAATATAGTCTTGAGAACCAAGGTAATGTGCTCGTCTTTCAAATTCAACAAAGGTGCCAATTTCTACTCCAGCTTTAAGAATTTCTTCTTTACTTAGACCCGTATCAACAAAAAGATCTTCTTTTTTAGGAAGTTCGCTAATACTTTCTCCAGCACTCAGTTTGGATGTACTAATCACTCCCAGCAGTGGCTTTTTTCCCTTAGGATGCAAAAGAACTTTTTGATTCAAGCAAGCAAGCACTTCTACTCCTCCGACAGGAGTAATCCCTAAAGTACCATCTGCATTGATTTTACGAACCATAAGTCCCACTTCATCCATGTGTGCGACAAGCATGACACAAGACCCTTTTCCTTTCTTATGCACAATAAGATTTCCGAATTTATCAACCTTCATATCTTTGCAGTAAGGTTTTATTTTCTTCATAAGATAAGAACGCACAGCATTTTCATGTCCGCTTGCTGATGGGATATCCATAAGCGCAAGGAGTTCTTTCATACTCTGTCCTAGGCAAAGAATCCTTATAAATCTTATCCCTAAAGATTATAAAGAGATTATTTTCTGAAAAAGGAATGGTTGTAAAGAAAGCATTTTTTTGTGAACCAACAAAAGCACAAATTACTCGTTTCACGCAGCAACAAGCAGAGAGAGATCTTGTAGATAGGATTCTTTCTTTACCGGAGGACCAATATCTCCTGGTGACTCGTCCACTTGTTCCTCATGACTATGAAAGCTCTTGGCATTTTTTACGTCACGGTGCTCGTGTTGGACTTGGATTAGGGGAAAGTCTTGAAGTGACTGCAAGGACGGTTGCAAAAGAAAGAAGACTTCCTGTTCCAGTTGACTTTCGCATTGCTGCATTTAATGGTTTACAGCAAGCAAAAGGGTTGTATTCAGGATATGAGTATACTCCTAATACGATTCGCCCCTACAATCATAGAGATACAAGAGTACGAAGAGTAAGTTTAGTAGAATGTCTTGAGGGAGCTCGTCTCTATGCCTATACGCATCAGGTAGTTATGGCAAGCATTGATGTAGAACACTACACAGAAGCAAAAGCAGTTGAAAAAGATGGGGCAGTGTTTCATGTGCATGTTCCAAGCAGAGGAAAGGGTGCACCAAGATATCGTTTTAATATTACCTCTGTTCCTATTATTGATAATGCACAGAAATGGGGTATTGCCTGGGGTGCTGCAAGTGAAGGTCATGACTGTCTGAGGGGAATGTACATGGGGCTTCGCTATGCAAGCAAAGAAGATTCACAAGTATTCAATTGGTGTGCACATGAAATAGCAGCATATATTGCCATGATGGGAGAGATGAGTAAGAAAGGCAATAGAGTTCCTTTACAAATGTCTCAGATTGCACTTCCCACACAGCTCACCGTAGATTTTTACAAAAGGCTTTGCGATAGTGTACTCATACATGATGAAGAGTTACAGAGTAAGAATAAACTTCGTGTGTTAAATAAAGCAGAACAAGAAATACTCCTTTGGGGTCTTGTCCATAAAAGAGGCCATCACCCTACTTTTTTTGCAGATGGGAATGTAAGCAAATATGATTGGAATCTTAGGCATATGGCTATGGAGTAAAGCCTTGAAAGAAATAAAATCCTCCACCTTTCATTCGTGCTTCATGTTTATTGAGGAAATTAGGAACAACTCTTCTTCTCACTCTTAGTCTTTCTCCTTCCAAATAAAAATAGTCTTCAACCTTTCTTCCTTGAGCATCATCTGTATGAATGACATCTAAGCTTCGTGCAACACCAAGGTCCGTTCCTTCAACAAGTTCTCTATGATTCAGAGATTCAATATCTCCTCGTACTACCAGGTCTGGAGAAATACCTGCAAAACTTCCAAAGGCAACTGTTGCATCATGGCGCACTTTAAACTGTATACCTTGATTATACCATGATTTACAAAGTTGCGGAGCTTCTACTCCTGGTGTAACATTCATATCTTCAAAAAAAGTCTGAAGACTCGTATATGCATAGTCATCTGCAGCAGCACTTCCATTCACTCCAGATTCAATGAGAACCGATGTCGTTTGCTGCCCCATTCTTTCAAGCAGAGTTCCAAGTCCAAAGTCTACAACAAAAGCACGTGGAGCAAGTTTTTTCATAAGTTCTATCGTTCTTGCTTCTGTATGAGGAATACAGCCATGAGGCTGGATAAGAGGAGACATATAGGAATGGATATCTAGAAATCCTCTCAGTGGTAATCCTGAAAAATACCTACTCAAGTCTTGTCCCGTTCTAGAAAGCCTTATTCCGATATCTGTAGTTTCTAGTGCTGGATGAGGTATTGTTCCCCATAAACGGTTCATGTCCCATTGTCCCTCTCTTGGAGCACCGGGAATGTCTCGATGTTGAAAAAATAATCCTTCCTTTTCGGTGAGTGCAGCCTGTGGGCTTCCAACCAAAAAATACACATCACAACCATAGTCTAAAACTCTTGGATCAAATGCAGCTTCTTTTTGTAGTGCATGAAAGCCTGCAGGTTCTGTACCGTGAATTAAAGTAGATACCAGAAC
>JAHFJQ010000074.1 GCA_023245755.1 archaeon
GTTGCAGCTTCTGCAATTTCCACTTCTATCTCACCCAATCTATACCTTTCACCAATTCTAAAATGAGAATAAGGAATTCCTGTTGTAGTAATATTTTCTCCAAGATCACCTGGTTGTACAGGCCATCCTTCTTGATTGAACGTTTGAATCATTTCTAATGGCATGATGAGAAGTGCCCTATTCATACTCCCATGAAGTTTTTCTTGTCTGTAGCGATTAAAATCTCCTATGATACCTTGGCATACAACTATTGCAGAGTCTATAGAACTTTTAGGGAGACCTCTTTCTCCTTGTCTTTGAGGTTTTATATTTATTTGATAAATATTTCCCATTAGACTGTGAATACTCCAAAGCTTGCATGAAGTTCTTGAAGTAGTTTTTTCATTTCTGTCGTTTTTAGTTTTACTGAATGTGTGCGTAAGCCAATATTAAATGCACTTTCTTGATTTTCAAATATAGCTTCATCGACAAATAAAGGAATTTCGGTCTTATGCCCAAAGGGAGGGACAGCACCAATTTGACAGCCTGTTTTTTCTAGTACTTCTTCTGGAGTTGCCATACGTGTTTTTCCCTTAGACCAGGATTTCTTTTCTGCAACTGCTTTGATGTTTACTTTTTTATCTGCAGGTACGTCAACAATGAGCCATTCATTATTACCATTGGTGAGAACAATTGCTTTTATTCCTTGTTTGAGCTGGAAGCCTCTTGTTTTCGCAGCATCTTCGCTCGTAAGCACAGGTTCATGTTCTAAGTATACAGGTTCTATCCCCAGGTCTTGAAACAGGGCTTTAATTCGTTGTACTTCTTCCATTCCCATGGTCTAAAAGAAAAAAATTGTTCTTATATAGCTTTCTTTCCTCGCGTGGAAAGACTTATAAACCCCTACTTTTTCTCTTTCGCTATGGCATTAAAACATAGAAATAGATCTTTTCGAAAGATACCTGTCAAGCTGTCAACCAGAGTTACAGTGCATTACAAGAAAAGAAACCCAGCACGAGCGCAATGTGGACAATGTGGAAAATTCCTTCAAGGTGTTCCACGTGCAAAACCTGTAGCTTTGCGGACTATGCCTAAAACAAAGAAGAGACCAGAAAGACCATATGGTGGGGTACTATGCTCTGCATGTACCAGAAAAGTTATGATCTCTAAAGCTCGTTCACAATCATAATCTCTTGTTGTCGCAAAAGACCTTTATGTGGTGACATGTAAAGTGATAAAACAAGAAGGAGAAAAAAATGTTAACAATTGGAAGTATTTGTATGAAAATTGCCGGTAGAGATGCTGGTAAGTTAGGCGTAGTTATTGATATTATTGATTCTACTTATGTTCTTCTTGATGGTGAAGTTCGAAGAAAAAAATGTAATATTCTCCATTTAGAACCAATGGGAAAATCTGTTGATGTGAAAAAGAACGCAACTCACGCAGATGTTTTGAAAGCTCTAGGCATTAAAGAAGGGAAGAAAAAAACCGGAAAGAAAAAAGATAAAGCTCTTCGCCCAAGAAGTGTGAATGTGAAAAAGAAATATGCTACTGCAAAAAAAGCAAAGGCTGCTCCTAAAAAAGAAGGAAAGGCAGAAAAAGCTAAAGTAGCAGCAAAGAAAAAGGCATAAATGGATCCTACAAACTATCCTCAACTGCAAGAATTACAGCAAGGGATGCAACACCTACAGGAACAACTGCAACTTCTTCTTCAACAGAAAGCTGAACTGGATCATTTAACAGATGCGCTTCATGAACTCAAGAAGCAAGGTCAAAAACAAGACGTTCTTGTTCCTTTTGGAGCAGGAATTTATTTGAAAGCAGAAATTAAAGATTCTCAAACAGTGCTTCTTAATGTGGGTGCTGGTGTTACTGTGGAGAAAGATATTGATTCTACACTCGTTCTTATTGATAGACAAGCTCAAGAATTAGTAACTATTGAAGGTTCTATGCAAGAGGAACTGGCACATGTACGCCAACAATTGCAGTTTCTTCAAATGTCTGGAATACAACAGAAAGAATAAATGCTTAAATAGCGCCTTTTCTTCTTCTTTTTATGCAGGATCAGTACTTTTCATACTACAGTAGAAAGGAAGTTCAAGTAGCCATTCTTAGTATCTGTCAAGATAGAGAAATTGCTCCAAGGTATGGAGAGGGCTTTGGAAAAAGACCAGATACGATTCAATTCCCTGGAGATATCCTTGAGATGGCAAAGAAAGGAGCAACCTCTTTTCATATTTCTGAAGAACGATGGAATGATCCGCTAATTCTCAAACCAGGTATGAGTAAGAGAGACCTTGATGAGAATAGAAAAGGGTGGGATCTTCTTTTGGATATTGATACTGTACATTGGGACTATGCAAAATGGACAGCATACTTTCTTGTTGAAGCGCTGAAATTTCATGATGTCAAAAATGTCTCTGTTAAGTTTAGTGGAAGTAAAGGTTTTCACATTGGAGTACCTTTTGAATCTTTTCCTGAAGAAGTCAATGGTGTGAAAACAAAGAAACTCTTTCCAGAAGCATCACGGACCATTACTGCATATTTGCAAAATATGATTCATGACATGCTTGCAAACAAGATTCTTGAAAAAGAGAATATCTCTGATATCTGTCAAAAAACGGGTAAAAAAAGAAATGAGCTTATGAAGGATGGAAAGTTTGATCCTTTTGAGCTTATTGAAATTGATACGGTTCTTATATCTAATCGGCATCTCTTTCGAGCACCATACTCCTTGCATGAGAAAACAGGATATGTTTCCCTCCCTATTGAAATAGACAACATTCTCACCTTTGATAAACGAGAGGCAGATCCTAAAATGGCAAAGATAGGAAAAGATTTTTTGAATCCTACAGTGACCAATGATGGAAAAAGTCTTATCATCCAGGCATTTGATTGGTGGGGAAAAAAACATGCAAAACAAGGCCCAGATGTTATACCTGGAATGAAGCAAGAGTTTAAACTAGTTGTAGGGGCTGTTGAAGAAAAACATTTTCCACATTGTATGCAAAAGATTCTTGCTGGGAATATGGATGATGGGAAGAAAAGAGCAATTTTTATTCTCATTAATTTCCTGCGACATATGAATTGGGATGAACAAGCTATTGAAGCACGACTCAAACAGTGGAATAATTCTAATAAAAATCCATTACCACCAAGTTATATTCTTTCTCAGGTGCTTTGGAATAAAAAACAAAAAGAAAATATTCTTCCCCCAAACTGCGATAAATCGTATTACAAGGACCTGCACGTTGCTTGCCCAGAACATATCTGTACCCGTTTTAAGAACCCTGTGAACTGTGCTTTACGTGTGCATGCGCAAGCTCAGGAACAAGAGAAGAAAATGAAGAAACCTGAGAATGTTGCACAAAAGTAGTTGCTATGATTTTTAACGGCTTCTTTGTTGAACAATCCTTAAACTAAGCCTTTATAAGGTGTTCACTAGAGCAGTTATACATGGCAAATGATTATTCTGCACTAGGAGAAGGTGTAGGTGGATTACCTGGACTTGAATTGATTTTAGAAGTTGCACCTCCTCTAGATCCAGTTCTTGCTCTCAAGGATACTGCTCGGAGAGCACTTGCCCAGTATTTTCCCTCCTGGAGAAAAAGAGATTTAGATAGTGCAATATTTGATTTTCAAGTACGAGAGCTCCTTCCTTGTGTCACTGATACTAGCTACAGAGCAAAGGAGGATCCCAGTCAAGCCCTTCTCATTAACGCCGCCTACCAAGTACTTACAGAAGAGGGATTTGAGGCAGTGAGTGGACGATGGTATGTCCCTGATCCTACAAAGAGATAGAGTATCACTCCTAGCGCTTTCTGCTCTAAACAGCGATGAATATTCTAAACTCCTTATGAAAAATTCTTAGTTGTAAGTTTGTACAACGAGAGGTTTATAAAGCATTTCCCTGGCATAGCCCTATGGTTGGAAGCATATTTGATACACTCTTGGAAGATATTCGTCGGCATCCTGATAGAGCTGATGCTCAGCGTATAGATCTTGAAAGAAGATTACGACAGGCTGTTTTTGATGGGCTTCAACCTTATCTGCCTACATGGAAAAGAAATAGAGAAATTACTCCTATTAGTGTTATTTGTGCGCTCCCTGCAAGTAACCAAATCATAGAGACTAGTGAGGAGTATGAAAGGCTTGTTTACGGCGCAGCTGCCAGAATTCTCACTGAAGAGGGTTTTGTATTTGGAGAAGGGGAAGAACGTTGGTATTATAGACCAGCTAGTAAGCCTTAAGTATTTCCCTCCTCTTTTCTTTTTATGCTTTCTGTTACAGATCTTACCGGGTATATGTATTGTTCTCGAAAATTATATTTCAACAAAGTTTTAGGTATACGTGAAAAAGCTTCTGTTGTTAGCATTAAAGGAACAATTAAGCATGCTGTTTTTGAGGATGCTGGAAGAGAAGATAAAAATACCCTGCTTTCTTTTAGAAATACAGATTCTCTTGAAAGCTTAGAAATGAATTACCGAGTAGTATACTACAAAATTCTTATGTTTCATATTCAACGTATGAAAAAAGAACTCGAAGCACAGGGCTTGAAGACTCTTGCTGTATACCAAGAGTTATGGCCTTTCTTTCTCAAAGAAGCACAAGATAAAAGTAGATATTTCTTTGCATTAGCAAAAGAAAAAAACCTGTATGGAGAAACTTTGTGGCTTGCACTTCCTAAGGCTGTACCCGAACTCAAAATTATTTCTCAAAAATTAGAGCTCATAGGTATTATTGATAGAGTAGAAATTGATGGAAGCTTTGTTCCTATTGAAATCAAGACTGGAAGTGCACCAAAGGAAGGAGTCTGGAAAGAAAATATGATCCAGCTTGGCGCATATATGCTGCTCTTGAGTGAACACTATGGAAAGGAAATCACTGAAGGTTATATTGAGTATAGGGCTGTGAATGAACGACGAAAGGTATTCATGAACCCCTTTCTTAAAGATGAGATTTTTGAACTCTTGCGTAAGGTACGACAGACACTGAACAGTAAAGAACTCCCCGAGAAAACGAAAGATCTGAGGAAATGTGACAGCTGTGGTATACGAGAAATCTGTTATTCTAGGTAGAAGAAAGGTTTATAAAGACAAGATTTTT
>JAHFJQ010000012.1 GCA_023245755.1 archaeon
GTGGATAATTTGAAAGTGTATGTAGAATAAAACATTTACATTTCTATTACTTGTACAAAACCACTTACTCTGAGGCCATATTCTTCTTGGATTTGACCATAGACTAACGCTAAATCCTCGTTCACTCTACTGTAGAACCGACTTTTTTCAGAAAATGTCTGAAAGCTTACACTGAGCTCTTCAAGGTCTAGGTCAACTCTATATTCACTCATGTTTATTCCCAAACTTCTTATATCACATTCTCTTTGTACACGAGGAACTATTTCTGTTTCTATGGTGGGCATTAACTTTGCTCTTAGACTGCCTTCTAATTCTCTAAAAAGTCTTTTCTCTTCTGTATAGAGGGCTAGCTCATCAGTAAATCTTCCCATATTTTAATAATTCCTTGTTTCTCTTTATCCGAAATAGTTCGGTTCTGTAGAACCCTTTTCTCCAGAGGTATCACTCACACCTTTGCTTCGAGAAAGGATTTCCTTTTCAATTTCATCAATTTCTTCGGAAAGCTTTGCAAGGTCTAGTTTCATAGTAAACTTGCTATTAAGAACATTCAACGTTTCTTTTGCTCCCTTAATACCTAAGTATGCTGGATGAGCAAAGGTTTGTGCAAGTAAAGCTGCTGCAGGAATTTTTCTTCGTTGTGCAACACCCAAGAGAACACCAGTGACCCCAATAATAGGGCCAACAACGCCATAGATTTTGTCACTTGCATGAGGAAAAGTCTTTACGTATGCTTTGCTCGTTCCTGTGATGTACACTTTAGGTTTCTTAGGGATCTTTTGTAAACCAATACCACCAAGAGTAATCACTTCTTTACCTTTATACTCATTCATAAGATCCATAACAAAATTACAAAATTCGTAGCAAGAAGGCTCGTCAATTGGTTGTATATCCCCTGCGAGAAAAATAAAATCCTGTTTATTGATCGTTGCATGATACAGACTAATCACTGGTAAATCAATGAGATTCTTTTCATTAATAAACACAGAGTGAGGAAAATAATGTGAGTAAATGTTGAGAATCTTCTTTGCTTTGACACTTTCAATAAGAAAATCCATGGCGATCTTTCCTACGTTTCCAATTCCAGGAAGACCTTCAATAAGAATGGGATTCTTCAGACTGGGTTTTGCCAAATATTCTACTTCAAATTTTTGATTTTGCATTTTTGTATAGAACGAAAGTGGATTTATAAAGTTTTGGCATGCTCTTTTTTATATGCACGTCTGTAGGCACCATACTTATCTTCAGGACTAAACTTTGCTGGACGCGTGGTTATTGTTTTACTTCCACAAACACAGGTTTCTTTTAGAGTATACTTCTTACAATTTGAACAGTAAAGAATAGAAAGGCTCATTTTTTACGTATGACTTCACCTAAAGCTTTTCTTTTTTTTATTTCTTCAATTATTACTTTGGTCACTTCTTCAAGTTCATCCTCAGCAATTTTATATTCATTTGAGGTTACTTCGATACGATAATTTGGAGCTGAAATGTAGACTATGTTTACTTGGATTTCATTCTTTTTTGCAAACTTTTCCCCTTCTTGTAATGCTTCTTTAATGTCCTCTATTCCTTTTTCAGAAAAACTTTGTAAAACAAGGGTTGCATTTACAACAACTTCAGGAGGTTTAATTTTATCTTGAACAATCGTTACTAAGAGCTCAGATTCTTTTTCAGGGAAATTCAATTCTTTTATTGCCTCTTTTCCATGAATAGCAATTTCGTTAAATGCAATACCAAGAAGACCGAAATGATCCATAAGCTTAAAGCCCATTTTTTGATAGATCCCTTTTAGATCTAATTTGAGTTCTTTTCCAATATATTCCAGGAGTTTTTCAGATTTTATTTCTTGTTTGTATTCTTCATTCTTTTTTGTTCTTAAAGATAAAGGCACCCTTCGTAAGGAAAGATCAACTTGTCTTCTTTCTTGATCTACACGAAGAACTTGGCAGACTAATTTCTTGCCTTCAGTAACATAATCACGAATATTACGAATTCTTCCAGGAGCAATTTCAGAAATGTGAATCATACCCTCTTGATGCTCATACTCATCAAGATCAGCGAAAATGGAGTGGAAAAGAATTTTCTTTACTGTACAAAGTACAACACTATTTTCTTCCGGTAGACCTTTTTTCTTATAAAACATAGAATAGAAAATAAATCAGGGCTTTATAAAAGTTTACTTGAGAATTTCAAGAGGACGAGCAGTAAATTTTGTTTTCCCACCACTTGGTGTTCCAAGCACTTCACCACAGACTAAGCAATTAACTTGGGTTGCTGCTTTTCCAAAAACAACTTGTTCATTTTTACACTTGCAACGAATCTTTACAAACTTTCCTTTAGGTTCTTGAATCATGTTATACTAACTCCAATTTCTTTGTCCGAATACCTTCACTTTGTACAAGGATTTTATTACAGGTATTACATTTGAATCTCAGATCAACTTTTTTAGATATTTTTGCACCAGTTCTCTTAAATTTCGAGATAGCAGGCTTTGAATATTTGTTATAGTTCCCATATCCACGACGAAGACCACGACCACGCATTCTGCTGTTAGATCCACGAGACATAGGATGAGCAGTACTTCTTGTTCGTTTCTTTGCTTCAGAAACTGTCATTTCTGTATGTTTCTTACATTTTGGACAGTAATGTTTGATTTTTTTAGGTATTTTCATTTTTTGCTTGCTCGGTATTGACGAGCATTTGGGCAATCATTTGTGGAAGTTCTTGATGATCTCCAGCCTTAAATGGGCCGTAAACCGCTAAATCTGGTCCCACAAACTCAGGTATATCTTTCAAGACCTGGATCGATAGGCTATCAGTTTTCTCTTCTCCTTTTAAATCTTTCGGGTCTATCGGCTGTATAGAGGGCATCCTACTCTGAAGAATCGAGTTGAGAAGACCATCTCTATAAAGGTCTAAATTGTCCTTTAAACTGGTATATAATGCAAATTCCTCAGGAAGCATGGTAGAAGTATCCTGGGCATTTTTGCTTCTAGAACAGAAAAGAGCAAACTGAATGATTTTATTCTCTCTTTTTTCATAGAGCTCTCTTAGGATTTTTAAAACATTCTTTAGCTGTGTTTGTGTTTTTTCTACTTCGGTAGAGGCAAATATACTCTGTTTCTTTGATTGGGATTCAAGGATGGCTGTTTTCTCTTGAAGATACTTTACCACATCCTGATAGAAGGTTTCATCGATTTTTTGTAATTCTGTGCGATATTTTTCTCTCCGGAGTATTTCATATAAATTCTCGTAGGTGATAATCACTTCAGGCATAATCCTTCAAAGAGAAGAGTTTCTTTAAATCAATTTCTATGCTTTGCTCTCTTTTCATAAGGATTATAAATCTTTAAAAATCCCCCTAGAGATATGAGACAAAAGATTTTGCTTTTTATTCTTTTGAGTACTTTCCTTGGAGGATGTTCCACAAGTACGACTCTTACAAGTAACAGTACCGATACCCAGAACCCAACATATACTCTGGCAGATATTTCTCTTCATAACTCTGCTGAAAGTTGTTACACTACTATTAGTGGAAAAGTATATGACCTTACCACATGGATTGCAGTACACCCTGGAGGTGATGCTGCTATTCTCAGTCTCTGCGGCACTGATGGTTCAGAAAAATTTAATGCAAAACATGGAAATAGCGGCTCTGCAAAGTATGAACTTTCCTTATTTTATATTGGGGAGCTTGCCCCATAATTTTTTAAAGTTCTAGTCTCTTTCTTAACCTATGAAATATATGATCTACCTTTTTCGACATGGACAAACTTATTATAATAAATCATGTAGATTTACCGGTGATATCAATTCTCATCTTACTGCTCAAGGAGTTAGAGATGCTAAAAAAGTGGCTGAAAAACTTAAAGGCAAAATTATTGATTATGCCTTTCATACGCACCTCTCCCGTTCTAAAGATACATTGAAATATGTTTTACGACAACATCCAGAGTGTAAAAGAATCATCTTGGACGATCGGATGATTGAACGAGACTATGGACTTCTTAAGGGAAAATACCATGCAAGAATCATCGCAGAATATGGGCAGAAACAGTTTGATCTCTGGCATCGCTCTTATGACACCAAACCCCCTGGAGGAGAAAGTGTTAAAGATGTGGAAAAAAGAGTGGAGTCTTTTATTAAAGATCTTGTTATTTTTATGAAGAAACACAAGGGAAATGTGGCTATTTCTGCACATGGGAACTCTATGCGACCATTTCGAAAACATTTTGAACACTTGAGTAGAGAAAAAATGATGCAACTAGAAAATCCTTGGGATGATTATTTTGCATATCCTATAGAACTATGAAAATCAAAGAAATACCGGAAGATTTTGTTGTTGAAGAAGTTATGCACCTCACTTTGGAAGATGGCCAATACTTCTACTATCTTGTTACGAAGAAAAACTGGAATACCTTAGATGTCGTACATGAAATTGGAGAACGCCTTCATGTAAAAGATGTAGGATATGCAGGCATCAAAGATAGAAATGCCGTAAGCTCCCAGTATATATCGGTCACGAAAAAAATTACCTTTTCTTTGAAGGATGTTACTTTTACCCTTATTGGAAGAGGCAATAATAGAATATTTTTAGGAAGCTTAGAAGGCAATAGATTTACTCTTACTGTACGAGACCTTGATACAAAATTGAAAGAGGTAAAAGAAGTGGTTAATTATTTTGGTGAACAACGCTTTAGTGTAAAGAATGGGCTTATTGGTAAAATGCTTGTACAGAAAAAATTCAAAGAAGCCTGCGGCGAACTAGAAATCACTGCAGAGAAGAACGATTACGTTGGAGCATTAAAAAAAATAGGACGAGACAGATTAAAGCTCTATGTTCATGCATATCAAAGTGAATTATGGAATCGCCTTGCAGCAAAGAGTAAGAAAAAACTGATTCCTATTATTGGATACCTTACTCAAGGAAAAGACTATGAAAATATTTTGAAAGAAGAAGGGGTTTGCCAAGAGGATTTTATCGTTCGAAGCTTTCCAGATATAGGGGCTGAGGGTGGACAACGTGAACGAATGGTTCAAATAAAGGAGTTTAAAACTATTTCATTTATAGATGATGAATTGCATCCGGGGAAGAAAAAACAAGTTATTTCCTTCTTTTTAGATAAAGGCGCATATGCTACGACTGTACTAGAAGCTCTTAAGTAAACTTTAAATAGAGAGTATTCACTTTTAGGAGTTATGTTTGGCTTCCTCAAAGACAAGGTAAAGAATGCTATTTCTTCCATTAGTAGTAAATTCGATAAAGAAGCGGAAGTAGTGGAAACTAAGGAAGAGAAAAAACTTCTTGAAGTTGAAGAAGAAAAACGCGTAGTCAAAGAAGAGAGTAAAAAAGAAGAAAAGACTCCAGAAATTAAGCCTGTTCAACAAGAAACAAAGAAAAAGGAAAAAGACGTCTTTGTAGAAAAAGAAAAGGCTGCTGAACCTAAGGATCAAGAAATCAAAGAGGAAAAAAAGGGATTCTTTGCCAAAGTTGCTGAAGTTGTTACAACGAAAAAAATTTCTGATTCACAATTTGATCAGCTCTTTTGGGATTTAGAAGTTGAATTGCTTGAGAATAATGTTGCCTTTGAAGTTATAGATAAAATTAAAACGGATCTTAAAACAAAACTCGTAGACATGCCTTTGAAAAGGGGGCAAGTTGAAAAAATCATTGAAGATAGCCTTCGAGAGAGTATATCTGAAATTTTAGATTTTCCCACATTTGATCTTCTTGAAAAAATACAAGAAAAGAAGCCTTATGTCATTGTTTTTATTGGAGTCAATGGATCTGGAAAAACTACCTCCATAGCAAAAGTAGCACATATGCTGAAAAAAAATAAACTGAGCTCTGTGCTTGTTGCTGCAGATACTTTTCGAGCTGCATCCATTCAACAACTAGAAGAACAAGGTACTAGAGTGGGTGTGAAAGTCATTAAACATGATTATGGAAGTGACCCTGCAGCTGTTGCATTTGATGGAGTGAAGTATGCTCAACAAAAAGGTATCGATGTTGTTTTGATTGATACGGCAGGAAGACAACATTCCAATACGAACCTCATGGATGAAATGAAAAAAATTATTCGCATATGTAAACCAGACCTCAAGATCTACATTGGAGAAATGATTGCAGGAAATGATTGTATTGACCAAATCAAAGATTTTGATTCTGCTGTACATATTGATGGAGTTATTCTTAGCAAAGCAGAGATTGATGAAAAGGGGGGAACGGCTATTTCTGTTTCCTATGTTACAAAAAAACCCATTTATTTCTTAGGTGTAGGACAGGAACTAGATGACCTTAGAGCTTTTGATAAAGAAGAGCTTCTCAAAAAAATATTTTCATAGTAATGTTTAAATAGTTGCTTTACATGAATAGGGATAGAGGTGATATTATGGCTGTATCAAAAAGCAAAAATGACGATAGCAAAACATGGGCATTCTTAGGTGTTTTTCTTACAGTAATTGGATTTATTATTGTCCTTCTTACAAGAAAAGAAGATGAGTATGCTATGTATTATGCAAAACATGGACTGATATTGTTCGTAGGATGGGTTTTATTTAGTCTCTTAGGAAGAATCCCTGTTGTAGGTTGGTATTTCTACATCGTTGGTGGCATTGCTCTCTTGATTTTATGGGTGATGGCTTTTATTGGAGCTTTGTCCGGAGAGAAAAAAAGATTTTTGGTTCTCACAGATCTTGCTGAGAAGATTAATCTTTAATTTTTTTATTTTATTTATGGAGTATACATGAAACAAAAAACGAAAAAAACAACAAAGAAAAAAGTTAGTCAAAGTATGGCTATAGCTGCTTTACTTTTGAACGTTCTGCTTATGCCTGGTCTAGGAACAATTATTGCTGGCAGAACATCTGAAGGGCTGTTACAAATTATTCTCCTGGTTGTAGGACTTGCACTATCCTTCTTTTTGGTAGGAATTCCTATTGTGATCCTTGTCTGGATCTGGGGATTGGTTACTGGAGTTCAGCTCATCAAAGAAGCAGAACAATAAATTTATAATTTCTTACTCTTTTATTTTTTTATGAATCCTCTTCTTAAAACAGAACTTCTTGAGCTTGCAAAAAAATATAGCCATGATGAAGATCCTGCTCATGACTTTGAGCATATATTGCGAGTTTTACGAAATGCAGAAATCATAGCTACAAAAGAAGGTGCAGATATTGACATTGTTATTCCTGCAGCTTTATTTCATGATCTTGTGAACTACCCTAAGAACCACCCTAAAGCAAAATTGTCTTCAAATTTAAGCGCACAAAAAACTGGAAAGCTTTTAGGAAAAATAAAGAACTATCCTAAACATAAAATCCCTTTTGTGGAATATGCTATTTCTTGTTGTTCTTTTACTAAGGGCATTGTTCCTACAAGTTTAGAAGGAAAAGTGGTGCAAGATGCAGACTGGTTAGAAATAGGTGCTATTGGGATTATGAGAACTTTTGCATCTACGGGGATCATGAAGAGACCATTTTATCATCTTGAAGATCCTTTTTGTAAAAGGAGAAAGCCTGAACCATTTCATTATGCTCTTGATCTCTTCTATGCTCGCCTGCTACATGTACAAGAAAGACTAAATACGAAAACAGCAAAAGCACTTGCAAAAAGAAGAACGGCCTTCTTAAAAACATTTTTAGAAGAACTAAAGCTAGAGCTTCAAGGGAAGTAATAAACTTTATTAAGCCTATAAATACCCTCTTTTCTATGGTTTTAGACAAACTCGGAAGCTCACTAAAAGAGACTCTATCTAAGATAGCGAAGAGCCTCTTTGTAGATGAAAAACTTGTTAATGAACTTGTTAAAGACATTCAACGAGCACTGCTTCAATCTGATGTCAATGTAAAACTAGTGTTTGAGCTTTCTACTTCTATTAAAAAACGAGCACTTGATGAAAAAGTTCCTGCAGGCATATCCCAAAGGGAATACCTCGTTACTATTGTTTATGAAGAACTTACGAAATTTCTAGGTGGAGAGAAGAATGAAATTGTTATTGATAAGACCAAGAAACCATTTAAAATTATGATGGTGGGTCTTTTTGGAAATGGGAAGACCACCAGTATTAGTAAGATCGCAAAATATTATCAAAAAAGAGGGTTTAAAATTGCTACAGTGGGCTTAGATGTGCACAGACCAGCTGCACCAGAGCAGTTGAAACAGCTTTCTGATAAACTGAGTATTCCTTGTTTTATTAATGAGAAAGAAAAGAACGCTTTGAAGATTTATCGAGAATTTGAGAAAAATTACCATGAATATGATATTCTTCTTATTGATACTGCAGGAAGAGATGCACTTTCGCAAGATCTTGTGGAAGAACTTTCTTCTTTAAACAAAGCGATTCAACCTGATGAAAAACTCCTTGTTATTTCTGGAGATCTTGGACAAGCTGCACAGAAACAGGCAGAAAGTTTTCATGCTTCTTGTGGTGTTACAGGAGTGTTCATTACAAAACTTGATGGCACTGCAAAAGGTGGAGGGGCTCTTAGTGCTTGTGCTGTGACAGGAGCACCAGTAAAATTTATTGGAGTTGGAGAAAAAGCTGATGATATTGAAGTCTTTAATCCTAAAGGATTTGTAGGACGACTTCTGGGTATGGGAGATATTGAGGCACTACTTGAGAAAGCACATGAAGCAATGAACCCTGAAACGGCTGAAGACCTGGGGAGAAAAATGCTGAAAGGTGATTTTAATTTCTTAGACCTCTATGATCAAATGGAAGCAATGGGAAAAATGGGTCCGCTTTCTAAAATTGTAGAAATGATTCCGGGTATGGGAGGCATGAAAATTCCTAAAGAAATGCTTGAAGGACAAGAAGGAAAACTCAAAAAATGGAAGATCATTATGAGTAGTTGTACAAAAGAAGAGCTGGAAGACCCAGAAATTATTTCTCGAGAGAGAATTGATCGTATTGCAAACGGATCTGGCACTAGTGTTGGTGAAGTACGAGAACTGCTCAAACAGTACAAACAAAGTAAGAAAATGATGAAGATGATGAAAGGTATGGAAGATCCAGAAAAGATGATGAAAAAGTTTAAGGGAAAAATGCCAAAAGGGTTTGGGATGTAGATGAAAACATTTCTTCATGAAGGGGCAGAGGCAAAAATTTATTTTTCTGATGGAACAGTGATTAAAGAACGAATTTCTAAAAACTATAGGTATAAAGACCTTGATACGGCTATTCTTAAAAAAAATATACGAAAAGAAGTGAAGTTATTACAAAAAGCTGCAGAACATATTCCTGTACCCAAAGTTCTTGCACACTCTGACAAAGAAATGACTATACAGATGGAATTTATTGAAGGGAAAAAACTACGAGATGTGATTGAGTCTATTGATAGAAAAGATATTTTCAGAAGAGTTGGACAAAAAATAGCAAAACTTCACAATGCTAGTATTATCCATGGGGATCTTACTACATCTAATATCCTTATTCATGATAAAGTGTATTTTATTGACTTTGGCTTAGGTTTTGTTTCTACAAAGGTTGAAGACAAAGCTGTAGACTTACACATCATCAAGAAAGCACTAGAGAGTAAACATTATACACATGCAGAAGAATGCTTTCGTTACCTTTTAGAGCGTTATAGTAAAGAAAATAAAGAAACTGAGACGATTCTTCGACGACTAGAGAAAGTAGAAAAAAGGGGACATTACAAACAAAAATAGCTGCGAAACATTTATTAAGGCATTTTTTCTCCAGACTACAAATTGGCACAGACAACATTAAGCGGAAGTAGTACTACAGGAAAAAAAGAACGAACAACTGCAGAAATGTTGGCTGAGAAGCAACAATCTATTTCTATTTCAGAATTTTTTACCAAGAACAGACATCTTTTAGGTTTTGATAACCCTAGAAAAGCACTTTTAACGACAGTGAAAGAAGCTGTAGATAACTCCCTTGATGCATGTCAAGAAATGAAGGTCTTGCCAGAGATACGAGTGATCTTAGATGAGACTGCACCTGAACGATATAAAATCACTGTAGAAGATAATGGTCCAGGAATTGTCAAACAACAAATTCCGAATATTTTTGCAAAATTGCTTTATGGGAGTAAGTTCCATAGATTGCGTCAAAGTAGAGGACAACAAGGTATTGGAATTTCTGCTGCAGCATTGTATGGACAACTCACTACAGGAAAACCCATTCGTATTATTTCTAAAATTGGGCCAAAACAAAAAGCTCACTACTATGAATTACACTTAAACACAAAAACAAACGAACCAGAGATCACTATTGATGAAGAACGAGAATGGGAAGGAAAAGACCATGGAACCAAAGTACAAATAGAACTTGAAGGAAAATACCAACAGGGAAAACTCAGTGTTGATGAGTTTTTACAACTTACTGCAATTTCTAATCCTGAAGCAACAATTATTTACAAGGCACCTGGTGCTGAAGCAATTGAATTCGCACGCGCAAGTAAGGACCTCCCAGGGGAAGCAAGAGAAATTCAGCCACACCCGTATGGGGTAGAACTTGGAACACTGATGCGTATGCTTCGAGATACAAAAGCACCCAGTTTACAATCTTTTCTGCAACAAGACTTCTGTCGTGTAAGTGCAAGTGTTGCAAAAGAAATTTGTGATAAAGCTGAACTTGAAGAACGACTTAAACCAAGTGCTATTTCTCGAGATCAAGTAGAAAAAATATTCAATGCTATAAAACAAGTGAAGATTATGGCACCGCCAACGGATTGTCTTTCTCCTATTGGAGAAGAACAGATGTTGAAGGGACTCAAGAAGGAAATTAATGCCGAATTTTATGCTGCAGTTACACGACCCCCCGTAGTCTATAGAGGATTTCCTTTCCAATTAGAAGTTGCTATTGCATATGGAGGAGACTTGCCTAAAGATGAATTTGCACGAGTTATTCGTTATGCTAATCGTGTTCCGTTGCAACATCAACCAGGAGCATGTGCACTCACAAGATCGATTATTCAAACAGCATGGAAAAATTATGGAGTATCGCAGTCAAAAGGAACACTGCCAACAGGGCCTTTAGTTGTTATGGTACACATGGCATCTGTTTGGGTCCCTTTCACTTCTGAGAGTAAAGAAGCAGTTGCATCTTACCCGGAGATTATCAAAGAAGTTCGTCTTGCACTCCAAGATGCAGGAAGAAAATTAGCTTCTTACATTCGAAAAACCGTCAAAGCACGAGAACAACAAGAGCGTGTTGGACTCTTTGAAAAGTATATCCCTGAGCTTGCAGGGGCACTTGCTACTCTTACTGGAGAGAATAAAAAAGAACTCCAAGAAGAATTAGAAAAAATACTCAAAAAGGGACTCAAAGACCTTCTTGCAGAATCTAAAGAAGCAGAAAAAGAAGAAATCACTAGCGAAGGCGTTGCCTATGGGGAAAAACAAAAGGGGTTAGATAATGAGTAAAGACGATTCAAAAAAAGCACTGAAGGAATTAGGATCTAAAATTGTCCATCAAGTAAAGAAAGGAAAAAATCCAGAAATTGAATTTCCTTTACGTAATTTAAGTAATATTGTCTATGACAAGAAGTCTAAAACACTGAAATTAGGGCAGAAAACAGGAACACGAAGTTTCTTTAATGTTGCACACTCCAAAAAGTTTTTGCAAACTGTTGAAGTTGCTTCTGTCATCAAAGAAAAACTCCTTGATAGTGGAAAACACTCTAGTCTGCGAGACGTATTCTATATGGTGAAAAAGACCATCCCAGGGACAAAAGTGAATCTTGTTGATGATCAAACGGAATCAGACAAAGCTATTGAAGATCTTGAAGTCATGACTGGAATCTCTCGAGAAGAAATGCATGTGAATGCAAACAAAAATGGGAGCGTTGCTGGTAAAGTGATTATTGAAGATAGAGGAGACACTATTGATTGGAGTAAACTGGGGAGTGGAGGATGGTCCATCCCCTCTAATGTTGAAGAAATTACATTCAAAAAAGTTGATGCAAAGTATGTCTTGTACATGGAAAAGGCTGCTGTGTGGGAAAGATTAAACGAAGATAAATATTGGCAAAAAAATGATGCTATTATTCTTGCTTCACAAGGACAAACAACAAGAGGAATTCGAAGACTCTTACAAAGATTGTACGAAGAGTATAACCTTCCTATTTATGTCTGCTGTGACGGAGATATTTATGGAGCATATATTTACTCTGTTATCAAATATGGATCCATTGCCCTTTCCCATGCTTCAGAAAGACTCACTATTCCAAGTGTGCGATATATTGGAATTACTATGGATGATATTGAAAAATATGATTTGAAAAAACATTTTATCACCTTAGATGAAAAAGATTACGCGCGTATCAAACAAGTTTCTGAATATGAATGGTTTAAAGACAATAAAGACTGGCAACGACAGTTCAAAATGATGAAAGAATTTAAAGCAAAAGTAGAAATCCAGGCTTTGAGTGCACGAGGCATTAGTTTTATTTCTGAAGAATATCTCCCTAAAAAAATAAAGAATAAAGAATTTCTCGATTAAAGAGAACCTAGGTTTCTTGGTTCTGGAACTTCTTGTTCCATTTCTCTTACATCTCTGTAAATGGTAGAAGCAGATACTCCATACTGTGCTGCGAGAGTTCTTACCAGCTGGGCTTTAGGTTTTCCTACACCATTTTGTAAATATTGGCCCCAAACATCCATTCTTCTCTCTTGGATTTCTCTTTCTAACATCCCCTGGCGTGTATCAAGAGCAGACTCTACTCTTAGATCTTGATCAGTTATTTTTTCATCCAAACCTTCATTGACAAATGCTATAATTTCTTTTACTGTCATGTAGGTTTCTCTATCTTTTCTATCTGCTGCTTTTGTATAGAGGTCCCTTGCAAGTTCAAGACGTTCATCCCTAGAAACAACAGGATCTATGAAGCCGTATGTTTGTTCTCCATTGTCTTGTGCACTATTATATTGACGAGCGAGATTGAGGACAACTTCATTGAGTAAAACAGGATCTTCTACAGAAGGAATATCTCTTTCTATTTGACGAAGCTCAAAGTATTCTTGTGCCATCCTTTCAAGACTAGGGAGATTCGGATTCCTGAAGTTATCCATCATAATATTTTCAAGAAAGGGACGGTCCCCGTCTTGAGGTACTTCCACAATAAGAAAATCATCTAAATATACTACGTTCTTTTTCTTATCCTTTATTCCCTCAACAGAAAGATCTTTGTTATGGATCGCAGCTTTGTTTACCTGAGCATTTGCCACTTCTCTGGTAAGATCCAAAATTGGCTGAAGTTCCCTGCTATCTAAAGATTGAATATGGTCTTCATCTGCAGCGCGAATAAGAGCAGCTTGTTTTGAAAAAGGCAATTGCGAAAGATCATATAAAGATTCTCTATCCCAACCATGTTCTACCATTGCAGTCACGTATTGGGATGTTCCTACACCAGGAAGGACAAACTGTACGCTCACCGTATCTTCAGAAGTATCTCCG
>JAHFJQ010000075.1 GCA_023245755.1 archaeon
AAAGCTAGAAAGAATTGCACGAGAAAGTACAAGTCTGGGACATACAATTGTATACTTTAGTGGACATGGCGCATATAATGGGATAAGTGTACACGGATCTGAAGGAGAAAGAAGAATTACGCAAGCAGAAATGTATGGGTGGTTGAGAAGTATAAGAGGAAGTAAAGCATTACTACTCGATTGCTGCAGATCAGGATCCTTCTTAGATTCAAAGTACCGAAACCTAATACCCTCAGAAACAACAATACTTTGCGCAACAGGAAGAGAAGAGTTTGCAAAAGAAATAGATGTAGGACAGGGAAAACAAGGAAAGTTTACAGCAGGAGTAGTAAGATATCTAGAAAGAAACCCACAAAGAATAAATATTCGTGAACTTGCAGAAAGAATTACAGCGCAAGAACTAGGAATTTATCAGGGAACCGATCCAGAACCAAGAGGGGAAGGAGAAAGTTTTATTTTAAGAACGAGAGTTCCAGGAGAAAGCGAATAAAAATGCAAGCTGGGGAAATAGATTTCGCAAGGCAGAGGTTTGGAGTAGAGGCGTACCATGTAGGTTTTAGAATTCTTAAACCTTGCACAGGAGTAGACCCAAAGAGAAAGAAAATACTATCTAGAACCCTAGATGCAAACAATACAGAAAGTTTAAGCATTGAATTAGAAGTGAATGTATTAGGAATAGAGAACGAAGAAGGAGAAAATACTGCCCTTCTGATAGGATATTACCAAGACAGAAAAGAAAATGTAAAGGAAGATCTTGCTTCTATGAGAAGAGTACTCTACCAAAGAGGATACAATCCAGCAAGAATAGAAATTCTAGAAGGAGAAGCTGCAACAAAAGGCAATATACAAAACAGCCTAGAAAGAATTGCACGAGAAAGCACAAGTCTTGACCATACATTAGTCTATTTTAGTGGACATGGTGCATATGATGGGATAAGTGTACATGGAAATGGGCCAGAAAGAAGAATCAAACAAAAAGAAATGTACCAGTGGTTAGCAAATATAAGAGGAGACAAAGCATTACTACTCGATTGCTGCAGGTCAGGAGCTTTTCTAGAAGGAAAACATAAAAGATATATCCCCCATAAAACAGTGGTAATCTGTGCAGTAGGAGAAGAAGAACTAGCAAAGGAAATAAAGCTTGGAAGGAGAGAACAAGGAAAGTTTACAGCAGCAGTAGTAAGATATCTAGAAAGAAATCCGCAAATAATAGATATTCGTGAACTTGCAGAAAGAATTACAGCAGAGGAACTTGGAATCTACGAAGAAGTAGATCCAGCACCAAGAGCAGGAGGAGAAAGGTTCGTTTTAGGAACAAACATATCTCGAAAAATTACTAAAACTTAATTTAAATACCCTATAATCTCCATAAGATTATGGCTAAAACCTTTCCTCATTCATAATAAGATCATTCTTAAACCAAAGAGAGGAACAAAAACTTATAAATCCAATTCAGCAGATAAAAAGAATGGGCTACATAGAAGAGCTAACACTCAAATATTGGGATAAAATAAAAGATTTTAAAGAAGATTGGAATAGTTTGAATAAGGAAAGAAAAGAGATCATAATTGTAGGACTTGAAAAATATCCTACATTTCATTACGAAGCAGTACCCCTGTCAAAGATTTTGATATTTCGTGAGGAAATCACTTTTGCAGGAATATTCAAAATAAGATCCAGTAGTTATCCTATAAGATTAAGCAAAAATAAAGAAGGACAATATTGGGTTATAGATGGAAATCATAGACTCTGGTCTTTCTATTATCACAATCCAGGTTTACCACATACAACAAAGATAAATTGCATTGTAGATGACAAAATTGATGAAAAGGTCTACAAGGGAAAATACATCTGGGAAGTAATTGAGCCAGAAATTAACTTTCCATACAAAAAGCCATTTTGGAAAAGAGCACTCAATTTCTTTGGAATATATTTACAAGGATCAGTACACTTTCCAGGAATTAGCCCAGAGATTGAGAGAGTACTAACAAGGAAAACAAGAAGAAGACTAGAAAAAATAGAAACAGCACTCGGAAACTTATATGCCGATTTTGAAAAAAGAATTTGGGAATTATCTTTATATTTAAGAGAAGAAGAGTTTGCAGGAAGAAAAAATAGTTTCGAAAGCTTAAAGAAATACAAACCAAAAATTGAAGCACTTATCGTAGAAACCAATACAGAAAAAAGTTTACTTGAATCATTCTGTAAAGATTTAGAGAGAGAAATGGAAAGAGAGGAGCTAGAGACTTATAAAAAAGAACTAAAAGAAACAATCACCATTTTAAGAGGAAGAGGACAAAAAGAAAGAGGGTTTATAGAAATATTACAAGCACAACTAAGGATCATCGATTCAAATAAAGTTGGCGAAAATGACCCAATATTAGAGAAGGAACTCGAAAGAGAACTAGCATTTACAAAAACCTTCCTTGAAGAGAGAAAAAGAGCATATCTAGAAAGAATGAAAAACAAATATGGACCAATAACGGGCTATTAACTAGAATTCTTCTAAATCAACAGTCACTTCTTTAATATATCCCTTCTTTCGTAGCCACTCAGCCTGAGAAGGCCTATATTTGTAAATGACATCGCCTTTATCTTCCCCACCATATTCCCAAGGCTCTACAAGAACAGTGTCGTTTTCTCGAACCCAAAGATTTCTTTTGAGAGCACCAGGGATACGACAAACCCTGATTTTTCCATCATAACAACGTACACGCATACGACCATTGCCTAAACGAGTTTCAATAATACCAATAGATTGTTTTCCACGAGGCAACTTCACACGCATAATTTCTTGCTGTTCCTGTTGTTGTTTAATTTCTTCTTCTCGTTTCTTATTCATAAGGAAAAAGAAATAAGCCCTATATATAAAGCTTTGGAGCAAAAGTTTATTATTCAGAAAGAGCTAAAGGAAAGGAAATGAGCACAGAAGAATTACAAAGCCCCCTACTTCTAGAAACAACACTTCTCAAGAATTTTCTGCAAGAACTCAAACCAAGCATACTTAAAAATGGCGGAAGAAATTTTAGTGAATGGGGAAGTGGAAGAGGAGATGGTGCTGGGTACGCAGAATTAAAATTCATCTATGCAGAGGATACATGGGAAATAAGAGTATCCACAGAAAAGAGAAGAGTACAAGAAATACAAACAAAAATAAAAAGAAGATGGCTTAAAAAAGTCGAGACAAAAACTTTGGCTATTACTTTAGAAGTCAACTTTTCATTAAGTGCCAAAAGCGGGCCCATCCCTAGTGAGATCATAAGCGCTATACGAGAAAAGAATAGTGCAATCAAAAGGGAAAGGGAAGGAATATCCTGGATATATCTTCTTCACACAGAACAAGAGTTGGAGCAAACACAAAGCCAGAAGGAAAGAAACGGAATAATAGTCCAAGAGCTATTTCAAAAAGAAAAAACAAATATGCTCAAGAATGCAAAGGAAGTCCTAGAAACCATTTTCAGTATAACAGAGGTTGAAGAAGAAAATAGACTAGCAGCAGCAAAATAAAGGCTAAAGAAGAGCAGCTATTTTTTCTTGTAACTCTTGAGAGGATTTTGTACGTGTAAGTTCTAAACGTAACTGCGCACTGTTTCTATACCCTTTTGTAAAACGCATCAATGCATCCTTCACAAGAACATCACTGTAGAGATTATACTTTTTTAAAAGAGAAACATACTCTTGTAATAACTGCATTTTTTCAGAAAAAGAAAGATCCTCTAAAAGTTCTCCCGTTTTCAAATAATGAGCAGCCTTACGAAAAAAGAAAGGATCCTTCATTGCTGCCCTCCCCACCATAACATAATCACATCCAGTTTCTTGCATCATGCGTAAAACATCCTCTACTTTTTCAATGTCTCCATTACCAATAACAGGAATAGAAACCAACTCCTTCACTTTTCGAATATAACTCCAATCTGCCTTACCAGAATACCCTTGCTTTTGTGTTCGAGGATGTACCGCAATCGCACAGCAACCAGCCTTCTCAGCAATTTTTGCAACATCTAAAGCAACAATATGATGCTCATCGACTCCAAGACGGATTTTACAAGAAATAGGTGTTTTTAGAGTATTCAGCTTTTCTAAAATTTCCTTAATTCTCAAAGGATTCTTTAACAATGCTGCACCACCACCACAAGCAAGAACTTTAGGAGCAGGGCATCCTATATTAAAGTCTACAACATCAGTTTTTCCTTGAAGAAACTCAGCAGCTTCAAATATTTTATCCGGATCTTCACCAAAGATTTGCGTAACAACAGGTCTTTCCTCTTCTACCACATCAAACACAGGGTTATCTACAGCATCCTTATACCGTATCAATGCATCAGCACTCAAAAACTCGGTATAACAAAGAGCAGCACCCATTCTCTTACAAAGAACTCTATACGCAGCATTAGTCACACCGGCCATAGGAGCAAGAATCAATGGAGAAGAAAGCTTGGGGTAAGCCATTAGCTATTCCTCTTCATCATATCTTTTTTTAGGCAAGCGAAACAAAACCGTTGCACGGGACAATTCTTTATCAGTCATTCTATCCCGAGTATGCATCTTTTTTGTAATAAGCAGTTCCCCCTTAGGAAACTTTCTTTTGAGAAGCAACCCTAAAGTCCGAGCATATCTTTGAGAACTAAAATAAATATCAACACCAGTCTTTAACTTTTCAACTTTAGAAATAAAATACTCAGGGTTATGTTTACTAGCAATTTCCTTCTCTATAAAAGTAAAGACCTCATCGTCATAAGGACGTAATTGAATCGTTGCTTCAAAATATTTAGGGTTATTAGAGTGCGTAGATCTGGACATGGGGAACTCCTTGAATATAAAGAATATCTTTTTCAGATATAAATCCTTCCTCTAACGCAAATTGAACCGAAAACTTCCCAACAAGGTTCAGACTGCTTGCTACAACAAGAGCTTTCACTAATTCCTCCTTAGTAAAAGACTCACCTTTGTAAAAACGCTCTGTAACATGAAGAGAATATTTCTCATC
>JAHFJQ010000013.1:0-11079 GCA_023245755.1 archaeon
GGGAGTTTCCATCTAAGAATTATTTTTTTCTTTTTTCTCTTGTGATACTTCTAAGCATAGCAGGATCTTTCAAACATTTTAGTAGCAATAGCTTTTTAAATCTGGAATTTTTCTTTTTGCTTCTACGCCGCGATGGCACAACCTGGTACTGCGCAAGCCTGGAACTAGGTATCAGGGAGCTTGTTTCCGCAAGGATTTCCCGGTTCAAATCCGGGTCGCGGCGTTTTTTCCTTAAGAGGTGAGTATGACAAGGTATGTAGCATTCTTACGTGCAATTAATGTGGGTGGAAAAAATATTATTCTTATGAAAGATCTTACTTCTTTGTTCTCTTCCCTTGGATTTACTGATGTACGAACATTTCTTCAAACAGGAAATGTGTGTTTTACTAGTGGATTGAAAGAACAAACTCTTGTTGAAAAAATAGAAGTAGGGATTGAAAAAAAGTTTAGGCTTTCTGTTAAGGTCTTTGTTGTTTCCTTTTCTACTCTTCAAAAAATGATTCAGGAAAATCCTTTTCAAAATATTCTTGATTCTGCTGATACAAAGAAGTATGTCACTTTCTTTTCTGGTACTATCCTTACCCTTCCTTCTTTTTCTCCCAATAAAGATGTAGAAATTCTTTCTAGACAAAAAGGAATTGTTTTTTCTTTGTCTCATACAGTGAAAGGCAAATCTGGGTTTCCCAATGCCTTTATAGAAAAACAGGGAAAGGTCTTTTCAACAACAAGGGACTGGAAAACTGTGCAAAAACTGCTCCTTATTTAAACTTCTTTTCTCTTTACTCAATTGTGAAGAAAGAAACTCTGGGTACACTTGCTATTCTTTTAGCAACTTTGTTTTGGGGCATGACTTTTGTTTTGATTAAGGATGCTGTTTCTGTTCTGAGTGTTTTTACTTTTCTCTTTTGGCGGTTTGGGATTGCTTCCCTTCTTCTTCTGGTATTTTTCTTTCCCACATTAAAGAAACTGGATAAGACTCTTGTTTGGCATGGAGTACTTTTAGGCTCTCTTCTTGCGGGGACAGTTGTTTTTCAATCGATTGGTCTTCAATATACTACTGCCTCTCATGCGAGTTTTATCACGGGTCTCTCTGTTATTCTTGTTGTCCTTTTTACTGCTCTCTTTCAGAAGAAATTTCCTAGTGCTGCTGTTGTTACGGGAGTTTTTCTTGCAATGCTGGGTTTAGCTCTTGTTACTTTACAGTCTAATCTTTCTATAAATGTTGGAGACCTTTGGGTTTTGCTTTGTGCGTTTTGTTTTGCAGGATATATTCTTCTCGCTGGAAAGTATACGCATCTTCATGGTGCTCTTCCCCTGACTATTGTGCAGATCTTTACTATTGCTGTTTTTTCGGGACTTATTTCTTTGCTTCAAGGCTCTTTTGTTGTTCCTCAGAGTTATGCTGTTTGGCAAGCAATTCTTTTCTGTGCAATTTTTGCTTCTGTTCTTGCTTTTTCCTTACAGATTCATTTTCAGAGATATGTTTCTGCTACAAAAACAGCGATTCTTTTTACTACAGAGCCTATTTTTGCAACAATTACTGCTATACTTTATGCTGGGGAAGTTCTGACACTCAAATTTGTTCTGGGTGCCACACTGATTTTTTGTGCCATGATTCTCACACAGTTTCCTACGAAAAAGAAAAAAAGATAGTCTTTTAAATCATTCAAAGTTTTTGCCATACAATGGTACGTCTTACAAAAGAACAGATAGAAGAATTTTATGAAGTGGGATATGTTGTCATTCCGGGATTATTTATTGGAGTTGATCTTCAAAGAATTTCACGTGCTATCCATGGTTTTGTTCGTACTGCAGATCTTTATAGAGATAGTTCGGACCGTTTTGTCTATACTGCTCCCCCAAGAAGCAGACTTAAAAGGGTTGTTTGGGCTGGAACATTTGAAGATAGATTATTGTTAGCATCAAGAACGGATCGTCTTCTCCGTCCTGTTTCTCAATTGTTAGGCCATAGGAATCTTGTCCAGATTATTAATCAAGTGCATTTGAAATGGCCCAATGATCATACGTTTTATCCTTTGCATCAAGATAGTAGCAATAGAAGATATGGAACGGAACTTTGGACTGATGTCAATGGTAAGGGAAGCTATGTGCAGTGTTTGACTGCAGTTACTGAAGTTACTCCTAGTAATGGAGGATTGTATTTTATTCCTGGAAGCTGTAAGAAGGGGCATCTGGCCTTGCCGTACAAAGAAGGTGTGGAAACACGAACAGATGATTGTCGTATTGAGGATGCTGTACCTGTGATATTGAATCCTGGTGATACGGTATTCTTTGGACCGTATACTATTCATGGAAGTGGAGGAAATTCTTCTTCAGAGATTCAGAAACTATTTATTAATGGGTTTGCTCTTCAAGGTGCAAATAGAAGAGGGTATCCTGGTTGTGGATTAGGTGAAGACATCGCTCTTTAGAAAAGTATATATAGAATCACTTTTGCATTTTTTTTATGGAAAGAGTAGATGTTCCGGGATTTGTACGAAGTCCTTTTTTTGAAAGGTATGTTCCTTTTGCAAGCTCTTTTTATGCACATAGTCCCTCTGTTTTACCTGAAGTTTCGACATGGCATGAAGGATATAACTCTCGAAATCGGCTTGGAGGGTGCCTTCTTGCCTCTTTACTTTCTTCTTCGAGATCTGGATCAGCATTTCCGATTTTTTTCTTTTTTTCTCGTTCGCTTGAAAAATCTAGTGAGCCTGTCTCTGCGCGTGAAGAAGAGTATGCCCAAACACAAGTATCTCTTGCAGATGCTCTCTATTCTTCTTTGACTTTGGGACGCCTACGTTTTTCTCATGCAGGCTCCTTTCCTTTTCTTTTTCAGGAAGAGTTTTGTAGAGAGCTTCAGCCTTCACCACTGGTTGTTACCCATGCTCTTATACCGGAAAGTTCTGCAGCAGTTGTAGATTCTCGAAAACTTTATACTCAGGGGAGTGTTTCCTCTCTTCTCGTTTTTGTTCAGCCTCATCCGTATCTTGATGATGACCATATTATGATACAAGGTTTTTATCATAGTACAGGTGTGGTGTCTATAAGTACTTTATTTGACCACTTTCCCAGATCTCCTACTCTTCTCGCGCATGAAATTGGCCATGGCATTTTTGGTTCTGGACATTGTACACATCTTGATTGCTTGATGGTAGATGATAGGGTGCCTTCTTCACCTTTAGATCTTTGTGAAGAAAAGAAACGCTTTCTTTTAGAAACCTTTTCTCAGTAGGGTATTTCTTTTTTATCTCTAAATAATTTTCCAGAAGGGCCCTTATCTGGAAGCGTTGCAGCCCAGACTATACCTTGTGCGCCTTCTTGCGCAGAACGGGTTGCATCTTTTCCGCCCATATCTGTTCTGCACCATCCTGGGCAGACAGCATTTACGAGTATGTTTTGTTTTTTTATTTCAAAAGAAAGATTTCTTGTACACATGTTTAGTGCTACTTTTGATATTCTGTAACTAGGAAAACCTCCTCCACCGTATCGAAGATTTGGCTCGTCTGTCATTTGACTCATGCCTGAAGAAACGTTCACAATGCGTCCAAAGTTTTGTTTTTTCATTATTGGCAAAACGTGTTGTATGAGAAGAATGGGACCGTACACATTTGTTTCTATTGTTTTTTTTACTAGTTCTAATGGAATGTTTTCTATGGTGTAAGGCATTTGTTTCATATCTTCGCCTTCATCTAAAAAAAGGCCTGCGTTGTTAATGAGAATATCAATTCTGTTATGTTCTTTGATAATATTTGTGACTGCCTTTTTTATACTTTTTTCTTTTGTGACATCAAGTTCTTGAAAGAAAACATTTTTATATCCTAATGCTTGTAGTTTTTTTGTTGCAATTATTCCCTTTTCTTTGTTTCTGCCTGTAAGAATGACTGTATAGGATTTTTCTGCGAGAAGTTTACAACAAGCAAAACCAATTCCTCTATTTGCTCCTGTGACTAAGGCAACTTGTTTTTCCATATCTTTAATGAAGATATTCTTCTTAAATAAATTTTCTATTCTTTTAGATATTGCGGAATAGGATATTGTGTGAAATCTTTCAGCAAATTTTTCCCAAAAAGTAAACGAGAGAATGCTTCTGCTTCCACTTTTGCCCCAGTTAGTGCATGGTGAGGCTTTGGTTCTTCTGGAAGACCAACATAGACTAAAATGGAATCTAGGCGAATAGATGTTTTTTTGTTTCTGAGCGGAGGTGTTAGTCCTCTTTTCAAATAATGGGTGTATCCTAATGTGTGTAAATCAATAAGCCTGTCCCACAGCCACCATGAAAGATTTCCTCTTTTTGCAGCTGCAGCAATGAACTTATTATCAAAGAAGGGATTTTGGCCGCCAAAGGTTTGTTCTTCACAACTGTCTATCCATGTAAAGAATTTCTCTAGTAATTGTTTTTCAGAGTTCTTTGTTTTGTCGTGTACTTCTTCTCTACTAAAGCCATTCACTTCGAGAGCACATTTGAGGTTTTTTCCATCACCTTCTTCAATTTCTGCCCCTTCCCACATGTAACACTCTGCGTAAAATTGATTTTCTGGGTTTGAAAAGTCTACAGCTCCAATACTGAGAATAGAGCTTTTTTCAGGATCCATGCCTGAAGTTTCTACATCAACAACAATCATGCTTTTTTTGAGAATCTTATTTCTTATTAGTTTATCTGTAGCTTTTCCTTGATTCCCAAGTATTATATACTCTTCTAGTATATGTATTCTATCATTATGTCAAAAACAACATATAAAGAACAGGACAGGAGGAAGACTATGGGGCTTATCAGAGGAATACTTTTGTTGGTTGTTAGTATATTTGTTTGCGTTTTTCTTATTTGGTTAGTATCACCATGGTTAACAGCTGTTGGAGCAGGGCAATATATCCCATTTTTATGGCTGGCATTAGTGCTTTTAGTTGTTGTTGAACTGATTTATACTCTGTTTCGATAATTTTTTTATTTTTCTTGCGTTTCTTCTTGTATCCATTTTTCGAAAGAACTATTTGCTTCTACATGTATTTTAAGAATACAAGGTATTTCATAAGGATGTATTTTTTCTATTTCTTCTTTGACTCTACTCCAATGTTTCTCCTGTGTCTTTAGTAAAGAAACATACTCTTTTCCAGACTCTACTTTTCCTTTCCAGAGATAGGCACTTTCTATGGGGAGAAAATTTGCACAGGCAATAAGTTTTTTTTCTAGAAGGTGTTTTGCGATCTTTTCTGCTTCTTCTTTATTTTTGTGTGTACAATAAATAAGAATCATGGTTACTTTAAGCGTTCGTCCAATTCATTTCTTGGAGATGCTTTCTTCGCTTCTGCATGTAAATCTATTCCTAAATCTTTTAGTGCTTTGACGTGTGCATCAATTTGTTGTTGGACAATTTGGAGAAGTTTTACGAACTCTTGTTGTTCCATTACGAGGATAGATAGGGCTCCCTTGTGGATACCAATTTGCTCTTCTTTGTTTATTTTGTCTGCCATCTTGTTTTTTAGGAATGCGAAGCTATTTAAATAGTTGTCTTTTCTGTTTTTTTATGGGTCTTGAAGCAATTGTCAATAGTGTTTGAGCGCCGTTAGAGAAGCTTGCTGCAAAGGTTGCAAGTTACATGCCTGGACCTGTAGAAAAAGCGTTCAAAGCTTTTGGAAAGGATTATTCTTCTGTGAAAGAGTTTCTTATGCGCTATAGTCTTCGTGCTGTGGATACGGTTGGAAATTATGTGTATGATACTAGTGTGAAGTACGTCTTTCAGCCATTAACTACCATGTATACGGAGCATCCTTACCTGAGTATACTTCTTGGTGCTTTTTCTTTGGTGTATTTTTTTCCTTAGAATGTAGGTGGTAATTCGTTATGGCCAAACTGAATGACTAGATCCACTTTTGCATCTGGGACATCACAAACACCGTAACAGGTATCTAACCAAAGAAAAATTTGTGCATTTGTTTTTTTTTCAAGAAAATCAATAATTTCTGTGCCTTGTGGTTTGAGACCGTCCCCTAGTTGGATGAGTACTGTTTTTGCTTGCGCATCAGTAATTTCTTGTGCTACTCTTTCTAACTCTAGGTCATATTCCATGGCTTTTTTGAGCTAGATGGGGTTTTTAAGCCTTTCTTAGTTTGTATAGCTCATTGACATTAAGCTCAAAGGCACAAACTGGAAACTCTAATGAGAAATTCTTTAATACTACGGGGTTTATTTCTCCGATTATACCATATTTCTTTTCGTTAATGATAATCTTTGCACATCTCCCTGCTATGAAACTAGGATTTTCTTCGTCTATCGTTTCGTATTTTAATCCAAGACCGCTGAGAATGAAATCAAGCACTTGCTTTGCTTTCGTATAATTTGCTTCTTTGTCTGCAAGGGCCCAGGAAAGGTGTTTTACTGTTTGTGTTCCTGTCTCTGCTTTTTCATCAATAATAACGATCTCTCCCACTTCATAGATCTGTTGGGGGTATTCTTGTGTTTTATTATTTTCCAAGAATTCCATCAGAGAAGGAAGAATGAAACTTCGAATGGAAGACCATCTACTGGAAACAGGATTTGCAATTTCTACACACCCATATTCTTCTATGTTCATCTTTTTGAAGAGCGTTTCTTTATTTGTTAATGTAAAATTGAGTAACTCTTGGGCTCCTAGGCCTGGAAGTGCATTTCTTAAACTTTCACAGAACATTTCAAATTCTGAGAGCTCTCCTCGGGTTGCAATCTTAGGAATGACTGGTTCTATGTTGTTAAACCCGTAGGAAATAAGAATATCTTCAATGACATCAACAGGATGAAGAATGTCTTGACGGAAAGAAGGATATTCTACTTCTAGGCAGTCTTTTGCTTTTTTTACATCATAACAAAAACGCTCTAAGAGCTCTTTGAGTTCTTTTAATGTTAATTTTAGTCCTGTTAGACGTTCAATATCTTCAAACTTGACTTTTATTTTCTTTGGAGTAAAGTCTGGTGTGACTATTCGTTCTTTTCCATAGTCAATAGTTACTTCGTGTACTTTTCCTCCACGATCGACAAGTGCACAAGCCATCACATTTAATGCTACCTTACAGTCTTCAAGATTTGTTCCTGTAACTTCTAAGAAGAGATTTTTTGTCTTTTCCGTTACTTTGCCTGTTGTTTCAGAGTTTGTAATTGGAGGCATGGATGCAACAATATTATTTTTGTCGATAATAACTGGATAGCGTTCATGTCCTTTCAAAAGATGGGCATATTCTATTCCCTTTGGATGTTTTTCAAGAACTTCTTTGAGGGTCATTTCTTTGGTGAATCCTAAAGGAATATATTTTAGCTCTGTTGGTTTGTATGCTTTGTATGTCAATGGAGCCGTGATTTTGTCGTTGTCATAAATGCCAAGACCTACGGTCTTTCTTTTTCTTCCAAAAGTCATGGATACTTTTTCTTGTAGCTGAATTAGTTGTTTGAGTAAATCCTCAGTAATTGTAAGGTCTGTAATTACTGCTGCTGTGATGAAAGGGCGTACATCATCTACTGTGCGATCTACATGGATGTATACTTCCGAAGGCTGTGCTTGATATTTTCTAATTCCTCGTTCTTTTGTGTAGAATGGAGAAAGTGCACGTGCCATTCCTTCTGTTGACCAGAGATCTGGGCGGTTACTTTCTTTGCAATCAATTTTAAGAGTATCGCCATCTTCGCCGTCAATTTCTCCTTTGACCCAGAGAAGTGCTTCTTGCTCTAGATTTTCTCTTGTCACTTCTTTTCCAATGAGTTTACTGATGTCCTTGAGTGAGATGTCGATTGTTGGCATTTTAAATTATCCTTGGCTCTCGAAGCCATTTTAGATCTTGACTGAATAAGTATCTGATATCTTTAATTCCTAATTTGAACATTGCTAAGCGATCAATTCCTAGTCCCCAAGCCATAACTGGAGTGTCAATGTTTAATGGTTGTGTAATTTCTGGACGAAAAATACCTGCGCCACCTAATTCAACCCAGCCTAATTGCGGATGTTTTGCAGATATTTGTACAGATGGCTCGGTGAATGGATAATAGTCTGCAAAGAATTTTACGTCTTCTGCACCTGCGATTTCTATTGCAAAAAGTTTAAGCATCCCTAATAGTGTTCGAAAACTAATTGAAGGATCTGTGACAAAGCCATCTAGTTGATTAAATTCTATTAGATGTGTTGCATCAAGAACATCTGGTCTATAGACTCTGGAGATCGTGAAATATTTGCAGGGAATTTCTATCCCTTTGACCATTTGCCTTGCCGATACAGCTGTACCATGCGCTCGGGGCATGAGCTGTCTTGCAATTTCTGGATCCCATTTGTAGCCCCAACCAGTGGATCCCGTACGACCCCCTTCTTCGTGTGCATTCTTTACTCGATTTACTACGAGATCATTTGGAAGTTTTCCATGCGTAGGATGTTTTAAGTGATAGGTATCTGTCCAGGTTCGTGCAGGATGATCTTGGGGTTGAAAAAGAACGTCAAAATTATAGAATTCGGTCTCAATAAGGGGACCATTCATTTCTTTGAAACCCAGTTGTACTAGTTGGAGTTTAATTTTATTCAAAAATTCCATATAGGGCTGTCTTCTTCCTCCATATGTTTTAGGAACGTTGATCTTTACGTCGTATTTTCTAAAGTTTTTTCCTTTCCAGGATTGGTCTTTAAGCATCTCTGGACTAAGTGTTTCTATTAAATCAAAGTCTAACTTTTCTTTGAGTAGTTTTTTTCCTAGTTCTGTAAGAAGGATTGTTTTTGTCTTTATTGTTTCAATTTGGATAATTTCTTTTCTTTTCTTGAGGTTTTCAAAAGCGAGTTTTTCTTCATCCGTAAAGTCTTTTGTTTCTTTGGGAAGTACTTTTAGAAATTTTTCTTCAAGAAACTCTTTTTCTAGTAATTTTTTTCCTATTTCTGTCAGTTCAATTTCTTTCCCCATAGAAATTGCAGCTTTTTTCTTTAATTCCCCAATTGCAATGTTTTTTTCCCCTTCTTCTACATCGATTTCTTGCAAGGTGAGCTTTTTCTTCTTTAGTTGTTCAAGTAAACGTCTTTCTGGAAGTTTTTCTTGCAAGTATTTTTTTCCTAGTGACCCCAGAATAATCTCTTCTTTTATATCTGTCTTAATCTTGAGTACTTCTTTATTTTCTAACCATTGTACTGCCCGTATACATTCTGCTTCTTGTAGTTTTGTTTTCTCTACAAGTTCTTCAAAAAGAATAGAACTCTTTAGAAAGGGAATGACTTTTCTCTCTAATGGATGGAGACTGTGTACTAGGTCTTGCATGTATTTAAAGAGAAAATAGATGTTTTTAAGGCTTTTGGGAGTTTAAACTTTTAGTCCTGCTAAACCAGCCCCTACATCTTTGAATACGGTTGCTGAGTTGTGCGTTCTTTTCATAACGGTAAGTTCAAGATATTTTACTGCCCCTCTTCTTTGTTCTTTCCATCCATAGGTACTTCCTACTAATCCTACAACTGTAGTAAGAATTCCTATTGCTGTACCAAAATCTTGTCCATGGTATGTTTCTAATAATCCTGTCCCTAGTGCGATTCCAGAAGCCCATAATAATGCTGATTCTCTTGTTTCAGATCCTCTCTTTCTGGTACATATTGCACAAGAAATGGATTCGGTATGAAAATGAATGTCTGCCCCTTCAAAGGTTGGGTTTGTTTTTGCGTATTTGGTTAAATCTTCCAAATTTTGTAATTCTGTTCCTCTTACATGGGCTTTAATCTCTGGCTGAATTTTCTCTTTAGAAGTACTTGTAACAAGATCCATGAACCTTTGATTTACAGCTAGAAACTCTTCTAAAGATATTTCTCTTGGCCAAGAGAGTGGACCATAAATTTCTATCTTTCTTCTATACATTTGGATCATAGTAAGAAGAAAAAAATAATTGTTTAAAAGAATTTAGTTTTTTTAAACTCGTTTTAGAATTGGAAATTTTTTAATGATTGCAGGATACTTTCTGTTCTCTCATTTCTTTCTTGTGCAGCCACATATACTTCTATTCCCACAGGCCTTCTTAGTTGTCTTAGCACTGCTGATCCGGCTGCAAATCCTGCCATTACTGTTGCTACTCTCCAATCTGCGAAAGCAGTTGGGATTGCTGCACCAATAAGTGCTGCTTCTCCTTTATACTCTCTAGAGTCATTTCCCCAGGTAGGGTTATGATACACAACAAGGCCGGTTATTTTATGCTCTCCAAGCTTAAATGGAGCTCTTGCTCTAAAATCTGTTCTTGCTTGTTCTGATCTTAGTTTCACTCTTTCTTCTGCAGAAAATCTACATAGAACACTTTCTCTTGGCCTATGGAATTCTAAGATTCCTTCATCAAATATTAAGCCGAGACTTTCTTGAAGTTGACCTTCTAATGCGTTGACACAGCTCATAAAATCAATGAGCCTTGGAGTTTCCCTTGTCCAATAAGATCCTGGGATCACATTGTACATACACAATTCTGTTGCCATTCTTCTAAACTCGTTTTAGGCCTTTCCATCCAAGCTCAAACATTTGATTGAGTGCTTGTGCAAAGTAAGGTGTTTTTACCCAGATGCCCATGTCATATGCTTCATGCACGTCTTGGTCATCTGCAAGCATAAAAAGAAGCTCTTTTCCATCAACAACAACGAAACGTGCTTTTGTAGATTCATCAGCAGCTCGAAGTTCGATAGACTCCCTGATTTCTTTTGGGATGAAAGAAAGTTCTCTTATTGGAGCGACAATTTTTACTTTTACTCCATTACTTTTTGCTTTTTTAATTACAGATTTGAGAAGATCAACTTTTCGTACAAGACCCTTTTCTGTGGTTACAATACAAACTGATTTTTCTGCATTTGCAATGATTGTTTTTAGGTGATCATAGACGTTTTTTCTTCCTTTGAGTACTCCAGAAAGTTCTGAAGGTTCAATTTTATCAATACCTTGTTTGTAGAGTAATTCAATTTCTCTGTAAATATCAGTATCATTTACTTTTTCTAACATTGCAAGCTGTGTATCTGCATCTTCTTGAACTTTTTTACGAATTCTTTTGAGAATTTCTTCAGGTCTTACTGCGATATATTTTATTGGCTTTCCAAGCTTCATAACAATAAAGCCTTTCTTTTCTAG
>JAHFJQ010000013.1:11089-13219 GCA_023245755.1 archaeon
TAGAACGTCATAGGATCTACTTCTTGGTACTCCAGAAATATCAGCAAGCTCTCCCGCAGCAGCAACGCCTCGGGGTAGTAGAGCTGTCCAAACTTTGACCTCATAAATGTTTAAATCGAAAGATGACCTTAATTTTTTTAAAAATTCCTCGTTTACGATCATAGTATCTCCTACACCACAGCTATTGGAATCAAGAAGTCCTTTATAAACCTTTCCCTTCTTTTACGATGGGGGAGTAGTAACTTTAGCCCGTATTAAAGTACTTTTTAGAGAAGGTTCTTGCAAGAATTGCACCTACGAGAACAGCAAAACTAAAGCCCAAAAGAAGGTATAAGGGCTCTGTAACTCCTGAGAATGTAGACCCGAAAAGTAGGATCTTTTTTAGGAGTAGTTCTGATATAATAAAGGGGTTATATTGGACAATATTTCTAGTATAGCTGGAAAGGGTTTCTAGTGGGAGAATAGCATTTGAAAAGAAGAGCATGATCATTGCTGCTGAAATTGTTGCTAAAGTCACGGTTGATTTAGTGTTGAAAATGTATCCAAAAAGCATTCCTAGAAGGATAAAGAATGAGCCTATAACAATAAGTGAAAAACCCGTAAGAATAAAGGTTTGTGTTGAAAGAGTGCTATTAAAGAAGTAATAGAGAACGCTTACAAGAATTGTTGTTTGTAGTACTAAAATGATAAAATTACTGACAAATTCTCCAGTCATAAATAAGAATTCATTTGTAGGAGTAATGAAATTTCTAAAATAGGCTCTGGATTCTTTTTCTGTAATGATACTTGATGCGCTTTGGAGTAAACTTACAAGCATAATAAGAAGAACAAGGATTGTTGGAAGGATATAGAGTAAGTAGCTGTTTATTGCACTAATGGGTTCAACTGTGGTTTTTATAGGAGAAACAATACTTGCAACGTTTGTAATTTCTATTGCACTAATATTATCAGAAAGAGATTGTAATTGCGTGTTTGCCTCTTTCAGTTGACTTTCTTGGGAATTGAGCGAACTGGTTATGCTTGTGCTACTTGTTGCTGCTGTACTTATGGATTCTGCTCCTGTGTCTAGTTTTGCACCAAGAGCGTTATAATCAGATTCAAGACTTGCAATAAGGCTGGTTATTGAAGATATGTCACTGTCAGTGATATTATAGTTTGTTTGTAAACTACTGATTTCTGCAGTAAGCTCTGTTGTGTCTAAGCTTTCGTAGGTTAAATCTATTCCTTCTAAATTTGAACTAAGGCTATTTGTGCTTTCTTGCGTGCCAATATTACTTGAAAGAATCTTTGTTATTGTTCCTTGCGTTTCTATTGTTTTTACATTTGATGCGTCAAGCACTGTGAGAATTTCTGTTACAAGGTCTGAGCTTAGTGCAGATGCTTCTACAGAGACCTTTGTGGAAATTTGACTAGAAATAAGGTTTGCTATATTGATTCTGGAGTTATCTACATAAATGGTTACGATATTATTTCCACTATTATCCAGCAGCATATCTGGGGGGAAAATAACACAGACTTGGAAATCACTGGATTTTACTGCATCAATACATTCCTCTTCTGATTCTATCTTTAAAACGTTGTACTGACTATCGGAGAGGTTTTCAATAATAGAATTTGAAAGAGGTGAATAAGAACTGGAGTATGTTGCAATGTTTAAATCGAATAGTGTTGATGTATTAAATGCAAGAGCAACTAAAGTTATTATAATTAAAGGTCCAAAAAGGAAAATAAGTGCGGAAAACTTTGAACGAATAAGAAGTTTGATATTTTTTAAAACGGTATAAAAAAGTTTTGTGAATGGATTAATGGCAGGGCGTTCTACAAAAAAACTTTGGTTTGCAGTTACAGGTTTTATTGCTTGATTTGTTGTTTGTTTAAATAAAGCCATTATTTTCTTGTTGCCGCTTCAAAAACTTCTTCAATTGAAGGTTTGTTTACTTCTACACTAAGCAACTGGTCTCCTTTTGTTTTTACGTATGAAAGAATCGTAATTAAAAGCTTGTCTGTTTCTCTGGTATAAATATAGACATAACGATCTTTTTGGAAAATATTCTTTCCACCAGCTTTTTTTAGAATGGGGATCAAAACATCATAGTTCTTTTTTTTCGTTTCGATTTTGATGATTTGGTC
>JAHFJQ010000076.1 GCA_023245755.1 archaeon
AAAATTACTATGATGTTCCATTTCTGAAAGAAGGATTTCATCTCCTGCCTTTAGTGATCTTCCTAGTACATAGGCTAAAAGATTTATACTTTCTGTTGTTCCCTTCGTGAAAATAATTTCCTCTTCTTCTGCTCCAATAAATTCTGCAACTATTTTATGTGCATTCTCATATGCAATGCTTGCACGCATAGATAGTTCATGCACTCCTCTATGGACGTTTGCATTATCTTTTTCGTAGTAGTCTGTAATAGCTTGAATGACTAGTTTTGGTTTTTGTGTTGTTGCACTGTTGTCTAAGTAAATAAGCGCCTTTCCTTTGATCTTCTGTTTGAGTATTGGGAAATCTTCTTTATAGTTTCTCATTTTCCATTCTCTTCCATATCTTTTCTCGTATATTTTCTTGAAATTCTTCACTGGGGAAAAGATTGATAATTGGCTCTAAATATCCCGCGATAATCATTGCTTTTGCGGATTCTAATTCTATTCCCCTTGAGCTCAGATAAAATAACTGTTCTTCATTCAGATGGGTAATTGTTGCTCCGTGTGAACAAGAAACATCATCATTTTCTACTTCTAAAATTGGGACTGCATCACAGCGTGCATTTTTTCCAATAAGGAGATTATCTGATTTCTGTTTTGCTTTACATTTAGGATTATCTTTCTCAATAATGATTTTTCCACGTGTGATTGTTCTAGCGCTATCACAAAGTACTCCTCTGTTGTAGAGTGTACATTCTGTGTTTGAAGACATATGTTTTGCTTCACTGTAGATATCAAATACTTGGGTTGCCTTTCCGAAATATCCTGAGCTTATTTCCACCTGTGCTTGAGGACAAATAAGGGATGTTTGTACGTCTAATTGTGCAAGCTTTCCACCAAGAACAATATCTTTCCAGCTAATTTTGGCATTTCTTTCTGCTCTTCCTCGTTTTATTGTGAAGTTGTAGGTCTGTGTTGAAAGATCTTGTAGTGAACAAAACTCTATGGAAGAGTCTTCTTTTGCATATACTTGAATCACTTGGCTTTTATAGTAGGCTTCTTTTTCTGAATAGCTTTCTTCAATAATTGTTGCTGATGCATTTTGTTCTACAATGACTATAATTGTTTCTGCTTTTGCTTTTTTTGAAAGATGAGATTTTATTCTAATTGGTTCTTTACAATTGATATTTTGTGGGATAATAATAATTCTTGCATCATTTAAAATCGCTTGATGTAATGCAAGGAGTTTGTTTTCGTTGTAAGATATGAGTCCTTCCCAGTACCAATCTTGCTCTTCTAAAGATAATTCTGATGCATGAAGTACTTTCACATCTTTGGGAGCTTGGATGCCCATACGCTCTTCTTCGTTTTCCTTTGCTAAAACTGTATTGAAATCTAGTTCCTTTAATGAGATTTGCATCCCTTGTCCATATTTTAACATAGGAGCTTGGAGTCTCTTAAAAACTTCTTTTCCTTTTTCCTTTTCTTTTTGGATGCTTATTCCGATAGATTGAATATTTTTTTTCATGGGAGAATTCTAAAGACCTTCAATTTCTAATTCTATGAGTTTGTTTAATTCGACTGCGTATTCTAAAGGTAGTGCTTTGACGATTGGTTCAATAAAACCATTTACGATCATCTGTACTGCTTGTTCTTCATCTAGGCCACGGGACATGAGATAGAAAATTTCCTCTTCTCCTATTTTTCCGACTGTTGCTTCATGTGTGATATCTGCAGTGTTGTTGTTGATTTTCATAAATGGATAGGTTTTTGATACGGAATCTTCATCAAGGATAAGGGCGTCACATTTTACTGTTGATTTGACATTCTCTGCATTTTCTGTTACTTGTACAAGACCCCGGTAACTTGATATTCCTCCTCCTTTGCTAATACTTTTTGCTTTTATGATTGATGTTGTGTTTGAAGCTACGTGGATTGCTTTTGCTCCCGTATCTTGATCTTGACCTGGACCTGCAAATGCGATTCCGATACTTTCTGAACGTGCTCCTTCACCAATCAATACGGAGGATGGATAGAGCATTGTTCTGGTGCTTCCCATATTTCCATTGGTCCAGATGACTGTTGCATCTTTGTGTACCATTGCTCTTTTGGTGTTTAGGTTGAATACATTTTTACTCCAGTTTTCAATAGAAGAGTAACGCATTTTCGCTCTTGGAAGAACATGAAGTTCTACGCAACCTGCATGGAGAGAACTTTCGCTGTAACTTGGGCTACTGCACCCTTCAATATAATGCAGGTCTGAGTCCTCATCAACAATAATTAAAGTATGTTCAAATTGTCCGCCTTTTTGTGCGTTCATTCGGAAATAGGCTTGCAGTGGAAGATCTACTTTGACTCCCTTTGGTACATAGATGAAGGTACCACCAGACCATACTGCTGCGTGCAGCATAATGAATTTATGATCGTGAATTGGAATACAGGAACTCATAAAGTATTTTTGGACAAGTTCTGGATATTTGTGGATGGCAACGTCCATGTTCTCGAAGATTACTCCTTTCTTTTGGAGAGATTCTTGAATATTATGGTATACGATAGAAGAATCATATTGCGCACCAACTCCAGCAAGAGCTTTCTTTTCTGCTTCTGGAATTCCAAGACGATCAAATGTTTTTTTGATTTCTTCAGGCACTTCTTCCCAGGATGTTGTTTCTTTTGCGTTAGGATCAATATAATATACAATATTATCAACGTCTAAAGTAGAAAGATCTGGGCCCCAGTTGGGCATAGCTGTTTCTAAGAATAATTTTAACCCTTTCAACCTTTTTTCAAGCATCCATTCCGGTTCATTTTTTGTTTTCGAGATCATACGAACTACTTCTTCAGTGATTCCTGGCTTTGCGGTATATCGAGAATTATCTGTATCTGCATCATCATAGAGAGCTCTACTTACAGAAATATCTTTTTTCATTTTGCTTTCTCCATTATGGTGCTACACCCAGTTATTGATTGTTCGCAGCCATTTGGGACTAGAGAAACTTGTTTGTGGATTTCGCAGATTGCACCTGAAATTCTTATAATCTTTAATATTCGTTGCGTTTCTCGAATGTAGGACATTTGATCGTGAATATTCTCTGCAGATTTTTTAATTTCTTTGAGAATAAAATCATTAAATGAAATCTTATGGCCTCTTTTTGTACTTGTATATTGGCTAATCGTTGCTGTATTAATCATGAGTATATTTGCGATGTCTTTTTGTTTGAGTCCACGTTCTTTAAGATGTAGTGCAAAGTACCTTCTTAGGGTAGGGATTATATAGAAGGTTTCTATTTCTTGAGCATGGAGGAAGATCTTGTTAACCATAGACAACTTTTGATTTTTTTAGCTTTATATAGTTTATGGTGGCTTGTTTTGAAGTGAGGATATATAAAGGGTTACTTATCATTTTTTTCTATGCCTCTTCAAAGAATTCCGTTTAGGGACATACATCCTGATAGCCCTGCAGAGGCACTTATGGATGGGTTTCTTAGTAGTGAAGGCGCCTGTGTTCTCAGTGATATTAATCCTGCCCCTATACATGCTTTGTATGCAGTTTTACCCACATTTTTTGCTTCTGCACTAAAGAGTAGACCTTTTTTTAAGAGAGATAATGCTGGGTATACGACTGCTAAGGTTAAAGGCTATCTAAGGGAAGAATTTACTGTGGATTCTCTTCAATTTTTTCTGGATGATGAACAGAAAGAATGTTGGCCATTAAGGGATTCCTCAAGGGTTAGAGTGAATCCTCTTTTACATAGAAACTTTCCTGGTCTTGATGCAGCTTTTTTAGAGGTGTATGGAACTTATTTACACCTTACGGATAGTTTTGGTGCACCACAGGCTTACTTAACTGGCTTTCATTATTTCACTGGTGATGTAGCTGAGTTTCCTTTCCGAGTTATTCCTCATAAAGATGATGCTTTTGTTCTTGCTTTTTTTCCTATTGGTGAGCCTTTAGAAGCTGTGATTGCTGAACAAGAAGTTTGTGAAGTACTGCGTCCTGATGAGGCATTGCTTCTTGCTCCTGGTGTTTCTCATTTTGTGAGAAATCTTGATTCACATAAAGAAAGATATTCTGTTGTCTATGCCTTTTCCCAGCATGGCATTTAGTTTGTTTTCAATATTTCTCTGAGTATCTTTGAACTTCCTAGTTCGTAGATTGTACGATAGATATCTGCACCTTCTTTTGTTGCTTCTATACTCATGGATATTGTTGCTTTGATTAAAGAATTTTTTGTATCTCGAGCAAAGGTTTCTAGTGCTTTTTCTAAAGGGATTCCCATTTTATATTGGTTTTTTAGTTTCTTTACTTCTGTATGTAGGGCTTTATATTCTCCTTCTAGCTTTAGGATGTTTCTCTTCTCTTCTAGGTCTTTTATGAATGATACAAAGCTGATTTCTTGTTTTTTGTATTTTCGGATAGTGTATACCGTTTCAACAAGTACGGGTAGCCATCCTATAATAAAGATACTTGTTAGAATTATAAAAAAATACGATTCGTTTATATTTACTGTTTGAAAAAGCAACACTATTGCTCCTATCATTACTGGTATAGCAATGAGGTGTCCTGTTCTTAGACTAAAGACTTTGAGAAAACGATGGATTCCTACCCAGGTGTTTTTGTAACTTTTGAAAAAATTCTTTTGTTTTCTATACCTTTCTATACTGCTTTTTGCTTTTTCTCTCAGAAAATGGTTTATTTCTTTTTTTTCTTCTATTGCTTGCGCCCATTCTAGCAGGAAAGCTTTTATCTTTGGTGAAGGGTTTAGTTCTGCAGTTTTCTTTATACTCTCTGATACAGAGAGATTTAAATTCTGTTGATAGTTTCTCATTCTTCTGCAGTCTATACTAAATGTTTGATAATATGGGATGATACTTAGAATATGGAAGATCGTTTGTGTTTTTACTCCACTATTACTTAATGCGCTACAATGATTGATAATAAATGGTGCT
>JAHFJQ010000014.1 GCA_023245755.1 archaeon
GGTCAAAAATAAAAGTATATTTTTCCAGAAAGACACGAAGGTCTTTTCCAGGAACTTCTTGACCAGGATGTTGTTTCCTCCAATCTTCTAGAAGAATATATGCTTGGGGAATACGTATCCCTTCTAGGAGGAGATATTTAATGGGAGGCTCACCAAAAACTCTTTTCCAAAGAGAGGAGAAAACCATTTTTCAAGCTACACCCACGCACTCAAGTCCACAAAGTAGCTTGCTTCATTATTATACAAGTCATGGCAGATCACATAGTATTGATAATCATCGAGGTTTGCTTCATGTTCCGTAGTCGTATTCACTCCAGTCATCACACTTCCATCACCATAGGTAAAGCTTTCTGGTGCATATTCACACGCAGAGTCTTCATCTGTACTTAAGGAAAGAATAGAATACACAGTATCAACGTACAAAGAAGAGATACTTGGACCACTAGTATCAATTTCTACAGTAAAGCTCGTAGAATTTGTGACTTGGTTTCCTGCAATATCTTGACAAGCAATATAATAGGTATAGTCTCCTTCTGGAAGAGTAAGTGATTGGCTATGAGTAGAACTATTCGTCGTAAAGAATGCTGCCATACTATAGTAGCCTACATCTTCAAGAGAGAATCCACAAACTGCCACTCCATCTTCTGCTCCATCTTCCGTCGTGACTTCCAAAGCCAGTTCCGTATCATACACAGTATCACTAGGGCTCACAGAAGTAATAACTAAAGGAGTTTGTGTTTGTTTCGTAGTAAACTTAAAGCTATCTTCATTTTGATTTCCACTTTGATCTTCACACTTGAAATAAAAATAATTCAGTTCATTTTCTGCAACGTCAGTAAGTGTCGTACTACATTCATAGCTTCCATAATACTGTGAACTCTGTTCAAACCCTGAACTTGCGCAAGTCATGCTTGTTGCCATCATATCATAATCGGTATCATTAATGTTCCACTTACATTGTGCAGGTTCATTGGTGTAAATACTAAATGCAGTTTCATTCAGACCGTATTGCATATACGATCCATCTTGAATGGAAGTATACAATATTTCTGCAGGAGTCAGGTCAGGAGTAGTGTCTACAGTAAATCGGATAAAGTAATCTCTTTCATTTGCATTTCCATTTGCATCGGAGCAACGCACATACACCGTGTACACTCCTTCATTCAAAGCAACCACTTCTTCACTGCTTGCTTCAGATCCTAAAGCAAAGGTCATCGTATGATTATAGGTGTAAATATCTGTACCCACATAATTACTCATAGTATCAAATTCAGTCCCCACTTCAGGAGTATATTTACACTGAGCAGGTTCATCTGTATAAATTCCCAAAGTTATTGGAGTAAATGCAGGGATCAACTCTTCTACTTCATATCCTTTCGCACCCTCTTCCGTAGTTTCTGTAATAGTGTAGCCATCCATTTCTAATGCTTCAGGCAAGGGTTCTATTATTGGCGAATTAACATCATTAACATAAAGAGAAACACAAGTTTCATTATCACTCCCTTCATTAATAATTGAACAAGATGCTCCATATGCATGACATCTGTATTCAGAACAAGGCATATTTACATTATTACACAATTCACAGTTATCTCCTCCCTTTGGAGCTTGCCATGTATTACAATCAGCTGTATAGACAATTGTTGTTTGATTATCATTTGCATAATCAATAATAAGATACACAGTGGCACCAAGAGTAATCCAGTTTGCAAATCCAGTAATAAAACTCTTTGATGCACCACCCAAGAGTTTTGTTGGAATAGGCAAGGCACCGGAAAAGAAACAACCAACAGTCCCTAAAGTCCCCGCATCCTTAAAACTACTCAATAGATCCAAACCACCTTTTGCACCACTAAGCGCACCTGTTGCATCAGCTACAAGACCACCACCACTATCTGCAGCATAATAAGGTGCAAAGGCTGGAGCAGGAGATGCAGTTCTTTGTGTACAACATTTTCTTGTAACCTCCCCAGAACAATAATCCGCTAAAGGCTCATCAGTACAAGTTGTACCTTTTTCCGCATTAGAAACACAAGCCATACCCTTAGTTTTAGGAGATAATCCACAAGTATCATGGTTATTGTTTTTAGAAATATAAGTAGCAGTATTTTCAATAGTATACCCTTCAGGAGTACCACAAGATAAATAAGGATAGCTACCATAAGAAGCTATAGAATATTTTTCACTGGATTCTTTACCAACACCATCACTTTCTTGACAAATGGTATAACTTGTGCCAGAACATCTATAATAACTAGAGCTATCTCCAGATCCCCCATTTGTATAAAGTAAATCTAGACAGGATTTAGAATTACTCGTTTGAGAACCAGAAGAACTACTTGTTTTAGTATCAACAACCGTACAAGTATTTTTATTATCAGAACCAGTAATACACTGTAAGGTACCAGAACATTTCTTAGAAGCATCCGTTCCACTAGTAACACAACCTACAAATCCAGCAATAGCAGTACCTTTCAAAGCATCAAAAGCTTTAGAAGCAGTAGCAGCATCAGCAGCAACTTTAGCCGCACCTGCAGCACCCATACAAGAGGTAGTACCAGTATTCACAATGTTTGAAACACCACCAACAACAGCACCTATACTTGCAACAAGAAAAGCTGGATTCTGATAAAAATTAGGTGTTTGTTCTTTAAAACTGAACCAGATATCCCCTTCATCCACTTCATCAACACTCTTCAAAGAATCAAAATCTCCCAGGTCACCAATATCTAAAGGTTCAATATCTTTGACATCATTAAAAAAAGCTTCATCAATCATCGTACTAGAAAAGCCATCAAAAGAAGCATCTCCAACAAGATTATATTTTGCACCACAATCCCCTAAACTATGACAATACGTATTCTGATCTATGAGCCAATCTTTCGTTGCACAGTTATCTGGAGTTTCAGCAATAATATCCCATTTATCTGGATCATCAGACCCACCAAATAATTTATTAAAACCACCAATTCTATATGTCACTGTACACGTAGCGGAAGCAACTGCACAGGTACTTGAAGAAATATCATTAGATTCACTATCTTCTCCCCAGAACTTTTGCCCTTGAGGTACTTGGGGAATACAACGTCCATCTTCATACGTTTCCCCTTCTAAAATCCCAGCACCAGTAGGGAGCCAATAACAATCCTGTGTATCTTCTTGTGCACAACATTCATATTGGTCTGTAAGTCCAAGCGTTTCATCATTGCACGCACTACAAGTATCTCCCCTATTTTCTCTACATGCAGCTTCCACATAATCTCCATCACCTAAATGCAGTGCTTCTAAATTATTCAAAGAATCCTCACCTAGTACTCCACCTACACAAATCTCTTCTCGGTAATCCGTACAAGGTTCAGTTACTTCTTCTCCATTCACACAAAGATGTCTATAATGTCGTGAACCAACAGTGTCTAAACCCTGCCCGACTGCTTGATCATAAATACACCAACTTTCCCCATTTTTCTTTGCTTCACCAGATTGAGGACTTGCATCATTTTCATAGGTCGTTTCACAATCTAAATCAATACACGTATAATCGCCATCAGCCATCACATTATCTTCATCCACACCACAGGTTTCTCCTAAAGCATAATCACAATTCCCACAATCTGTATCATAAGGTCCTGACGGGGTACAAGAATCTTCTTCTGCCAAAACATAACCACTATTATACGAGACCCTATCATCAGAACTGTAAATATTTTCCCGATTTCCACAACTATCATACCAATACACTTTTCCATCATAACATCCAGTGTATTGTTGTTTTGCACATTCGGTAGAAAGGAGATCATTAGAACAAAGCATGCCTTCATGGAATCCATCCACAGTAAAATTCACATCAACTTCACTTGTTGCAACACTACATTCCTGTCGAGTTTCAAAGATTGCATCACTTCCATCCACACAACACCCAAAATCAAGATTTTTTACTGAACCCAGGCATGCAGATTCAGTTTCAACACTATCATCAAAAGAAACAGCAGCCTCTTCATAGCCACTTCCCACACTCTTACACTTCACTTCGGTCACAAAAAAAGCTTGATCACCAATCACACAACATCCTTTGTTACATTGATCTATCGCACAATCCGCAGAAGTACTCCAGCTATATCCTTCCTCAGCCTCACATGTTGCACGAGGAGTATTTTTCGAACAAGATCCTTCTTCAGAAGAATAACAACAACCCACTTGACAATACGAAGTTTGCTCACAGGAAGTAGAAGTTGCTAAATACGAACTGGAACAATCACTTTCATCTGTATACTGACACCAATTTCCATCCCCATCTTGCTCACAACATGCATTCGTAGCTAAGACTGGTGTAAGAACAAGAAAACTACTGAAAACAAAAATCAGAACTATAAGTATAACAAGACCTCTTTTCAAATCCTCTTCACCTAGAGCACAAAGGGATCAGACATTTATAAATATTTGGTTATGAAAGAGAGAAAAGCAGAAATCTTTCAACTTTTCTGAAAATCTTTCAGTTTTTTGCACTGAAGTCTTATGAATACAAAGATTGTAAATCAAAGAAACAAAGGCTTTAAAAAATGCGAGAACTTCAATATTGTATGGAAAAGAAATATCTCTTAGACATAGTTATTACAAAAGAAAGACTAAGCACAAAAAAGAGTATTTTTGTTGCACACTGTACCAGTCTAGGAATAACAAGTCAAGGAAAAGACCTAAGAGAAGCAAGAAAAAATATACAAGAAGCTATTCAGCTCTATATTGAAGAAGAACCAGAGAAGTTAGAAGATCTCACATGCAATGAAGCACCTTTGTTTTCTGTATTTGAGGTGAAAAAAGGTGCCAAAACTTCCCATACTCTCCGGTCAACAAATGCTTAAAGTTTTACAAAAGAAAGGCTTTACCCATGTGAGAACAAAAGGAAGCCATGCTATACTTCTAAAAGAAACAGAATGGGGAAAAATTACCATACCCGTACCACTTCATTCAGAACTTGCAAAAGGGACCCTGCTGAGTATACTCAAACAAGCTGGAATGACCAAAGAAGAACTAGAAGAATATATCTAATAGAAGAAGGACTTCTGCTCTCATCAAAAAACTATAAGAGACGTAGAACTTTCAAACCTCCGAAAATCTTTCAGTTTTTTCTGGTGAAGCTTTATGAATACAAAGAGTTTTTAAAAAGTTAACCTTAAATATAACATTATATAACTCATTATTATATGGAAGTGCTTACAAAAACAAAGAAAGTAGGAGGATCCCTCATGATAACAATACCAAAAGCAGTTGTGGAACAAGAACAACTAAAAGAAAACCAAACAGTCACCATTGAAATTAAAAGAACAAAAGTCAGTGGCTTTGGTATACGTAAAGGTATTGCACCTTTTTCTAAAGAAGATAAATTTAAGGGCCAATTAGAAAAATGAACGTAGTGATTGATACCTATGCATGGATCGAATATTTCGAAGGATCAAAAAGGGGAGAAAAAGTGCAGGAAATTCTAGAAAACTCAAAAATTGATGCATATACCAGCACGATTACTATTTTGGAACTAACCTATCACTATCTCAAAAAAAACTTCCCATTTGATGAGGATAAAAAAATAATTTTAAGTCTTTCAAAAATATCAAATATAAACGTAGAAAATGCAGAGCAAGCAGGAGAATTACACTTTAACATCAAAAAAGAAAGAAAACATTTTTCTATGGCTGACACTATTATTTTGCAACTTGCAAAAGAGATAAATGGAAAGGTAGTTACAGGTGATGAAGATTTTCGTGGTTTAAAAGAAGTTATAATGATAAAGTAATTCTAAAAAAAAATTAAACGTTTTCTTCACCTTGTATTGCAAACTGGAACACATAGGTTCCTTCTCGCAAACGTACCTGATACAACACGTCAGGATAAGGCTTATACTTGTAAATAGTGTATCGACTTAATTTGGAAAGCATATACGTCAACTGTTCAAAGTCACCTAAGACAGCATGATCATTGACAATATCCTGAGACACGTCATACAATTCGCCTAAAGGAAGATCCAAACTTTCAGAGAAAGTATCCTGAGAGACAACATTATCTCCATCATCTACAGTCACAGGATAATAAAGCGAAAGATCTACAGAATCTCTTTGAATATCTACAGTTAAGTCCCATTGATCTGCAGCGGTAACATCATTACTCACATCATACACATTTATACAGGTTTGTAAGGAGTCTTCAATTGCTGCCCTAAGGTCTTCTTCCATATGGCTCACCGTAAGTAATCTATTTGTACAGGTAGAAAGTCCTACTTGATTCCAACAAAGATAACTTACCGAAGTATCATTATACAAACGATACGTATCTGTAGAAGGAGAAAGATATCCACCTTGCATAGCAATTTGCGTAGCATACTGATTTCCTATAGTTGCTAAACATCCTTGCACATGCTCATTCACTTGACTCATCTGGGAGGAAGCGTCATTAGAAGCAAGAAGGGGAGGAATAATATCTTGTTGTACTAAGACAAAATAAAGAATAACTAAGATAACAAGCACAATACCAAGAATAATAAATAGGGTAGCCTGTCCTCTTTTTTCCATAATGTGTTCTCTAGTCTCTAAATTTATAAACTTTTTGTTAAACATGTATTTCCCAATCTCCTTCATTACCAAAAGTATCTTGACATTTCAAATAATAATGATCCACATCAGTAAGTGCAAAAGATCCAGATACGCTTGTTCCACCACCATAACTAAAATCTTCATAGTAATATTCGCAAGTAGCAGTTTCATCTAAAGTAAAGTACACAGTCGTTTCAGATTTATACAATTCCAATAGTGTAGGCGAAGCAGTATCTACAGCAATGGTAAACCCAATCGTAGTGGTATTTGTATTTCCTGCAACATCCATACAAGAGATAGAATAATTATATTCCCCTGTACCCAGATCTTCTAGTGGTTGTTGATGTAAAGAACTATTTGTCTGATAAAAATCTATACCATCATAACTACAAATAGCCTTTCCTTCTTCTGCTCCACCAGATGTTTGCACAGCTAAGGTCGTGTAATCATAATATAAATTTCCTGTAGGAGAAGTAGAATCAATAAACAAAGGCCCCGTACTCAGTAGAGTAAAAGGATAATTTTCTGTCATTGCATTTCCAGAAGCATCAATACAAGCAAAGTAATAGTAGTTTGTTGTTTCTGTGACATTGAGTACCGTACTACAATCATTATCAAAGTACGCACTTGCACTATCTGGTACTCCTGGACAAATAAATGGCCATTCCATCAGACTATAGTCCTGATCAAGAGTAGACCAACGACATCCTTCTACTGCATCATCTAAATAGATACTCAATGCCGTTTCATTTACTCCAGCAGCAACATAAGCACCATTATGCACACTTGTTGTTTCAATCTGTGGAGGAGTCACATCATCACCTTCATCAGTTTCTAGTTGTACTTCAAAGAACGTAGGTGGTGATGCACCATTGCCATTATGATCCTGGCACACAATGTAAAAAGTATAAAGCGTATCAGGAACTAAAATCCAGCTCTGATTATGTTGATAATCAAAATAGGAATCAGGAAAATCTAAATCCATATCATCATAACTTTCAGGAACACTTTGGCTTATTTTACACTGGGAGGGTTCATCCGTTTCAAAACCAAAAGTCACATATTGATAAGGCCACACCATTATTTGATCCGAATCGATTTTAAGATAGCCATTATCCGTACCATCATTTGTTTGGAAATCAACATTGCTCCCATCCTGAGAAGTATACCATGAACCCGTATCTTCACTATAACTATCTTCTAATCCCAAATCATTCATATCATCAGAAACATCAAGCATATATTTTTCTATAATGGGCCTATTTACATCATCAACATCAACCCCAATACACTTAGGTCTATCTGTTCCTTGGTTTTCAGAAATATATTCACAACCCATACCTAAAGACTTACATTTGTATTCTGTACACTCGTATCCCGTAAGAATATTTCCTAAGTTATCATCAATAGCAAGTCCTCCTTCAGAGACAGGCAAGTCACATAATTCACAGTAATCACTTCCCGTAGAAGGTTGCCATGCTTCACAGTGACTTTGTATACTTACATCACGAACTTGACCACCTACAGATAAAAGAGCAGCAACACCTGCTACGAGTAAAGCTACTGCAGCAACAACCCATCCTACCGGTCCAGCACCACTTGCAAAAGCAGCAATAAGCAAAAGTGCAGACAATCCAGCAGCAATACCAGAGCTTATAGCAAAAGTTTCAGTCGCTTTTTCTCTCTCTAAAGGATTGTAGATAGAAGCAACTTCACCAGCTTGCCAAAGAGTAGTAGCAATAACAATAAGAGCAGCTATCCAGATGAGAGCAATGCCTGCTACACTTGCAGTAGTAGTAGAAGTAACTGTAGTAACCTCTTGAGTAATAATAACACTACTAGATTGACCAACAACAACACTACTAGTACTAGCAGTAAGGGCAGTATTAGTAAGTAAAGCTGAACTAGACGCAGCAAAACCTGCCAAACCACTCCCAGTAGCTGTTCCTGCAGCAGCAGCAGCAAAAATACCTGCACCAAGAACTCCCCCAAGGACACTAGTAATACTCATCGCTAAAACCCAGCCATAAGTTCTAACATCCCCAAGACCAACATTATCGTAATAAATATTAGAAATAGCAACAAGACCACCATACACACCATAACTTGTTTGACCAAGATCATCTGAAAAATATCTCTCTGGCCAGCCTGCACTGGTATCAATTAGTTTATCATTATCAGGGTCAGCAACACTCAGTTTTTGATAATTAGCCCTAGTAGATATATCAATCACCTTATTTCCTTGAACACCAGGTAAAAGACCTATATCAACCAACTCAGGTTCATAATAATATTTATAAAAATCCTCATCTACAGTCTCTATAAAATCACAACCACCCGTACTTTCATCACAATCATATAAACAAAAGACAGCTTCTTGTTCATAATTATTAACAGCATCTATTTGATCAGTATATTCTTTTTCACCAGTTGCACCTGCCCAAGAAGAATACCCTAAACGATTTCCTTCTTTACTTCCCACATCTGGTTTTTTAACAAAATGATCTACACAACTATCGTAGCCAATATAAACTTTATTGCTTTTGTTATTCTCATCTTCTGCTGTGAGAAATTCCTGACTAGGGGTAAGATAAAAACCATTAGAACTAAAATCTCCAACTAAATTCATAGAATTTCCACAATCACCTTGAGAACGACAATATTCATGGGTAGCAAGAGCCCATTGTGGTGAAGTACACATCACTCCTTGTCCAGCCTGATAGTTAGGATCTGTCCAAGAATCTTTTGCATAAGACATTTTACATTCAACATTTGCTTGAGCACAAGTATCTACAAGACTTTCATCATCCCAATCATTACCTACCGCAACTGTAGTAACCTCAGGACTAAATACTTCATTGTCAGTATTATCTACACAAGCACTTCCCGTAGGTCCAGTATAGTCACTATCCTGGGAATCACTATTAGCCCAAAAACCAAACTCATCTTTTTCTCCATACACATCATAAGGAACCTGTATGCACACCTCTTCCCTATAATCTGCACAAGGCTCTAGTATTTCTTCACCAAAATAACAAAAGGACCTATAATGTTGTGACCCAGGAAAATCTTTAAAGGCACCTGCAGGACTTTCATACAAACACCAACTTTCTCCGTTTTTCCGTACGCCACCAACACCAGAATCATGAGGATTTCTATCATACCCCTGTTCAGCAATTTCTCCAGGTTTTTCAGGATCCGTATAATACCACCCATCAAAAGTATAAGCAGCTGCACCAGTATCAGGATTCGTACCTTCTTCAGTGTCACAATCTGTACTCAAACAACTAACCTCATCCCCTTCAGTGCCACACCAAGTCCCATCAGTATAATCACAATTTCCATCTTCAGTTGCAACTTCGCCATTAGAATCAATATCATTTCGTGCAACTACCGTTTCTTGATTGCCACAACTATCAAACCAATAGACATCTTCATCCACACATTGTTTGTAATCATGAGCTATACAGCCACATTGGCCATGCTCAGAACAAATAGAATCCTTATAGAATCCATATCCTTCGCTAAGATCAATATCTGGACTTTCACACTCTGCTTGCGTACCATAGGTACAAGAATCAGAAGAAACACAACAGCCTCTATCACTGGCCTGACAAATATCTGTACAAGAAGATTCAGAATCGACATCCCTCCAATCTAAAGTAATATCTTCAAGATCTTGAATAAGAATTTCACAATTTGCTTCCGTAGTATACGAACATTGACTTTCTGCAATCACACAACAGTTTTTTTCACATGCATCTACAGTCGAACAATCAGCACCTTCACTCCAGCTATATCCATCAATATTTTCACAGGTAGACTTTCCTACACTCTTGGAACATTTTCCCTCATCAGAAATACAACATCCAGGCTTACAAAAAGCCGTTTGCTCACAAGCGGTAGAGGATTGCAAATAGGAACTATCACAATTACTTTCACCGGTGTAAAGACAACTATCTCCAGAAAGAGTTTGCTCACAACACACATTATTTTCTGTTTCATCAGCAGACACAAAAGAAAGATCCGAAGTCATAAAGCTAATACTAATCATAAGAAAAATCATAAGCAAAGCTTTCAGAACAATATCTACACCTCTCATAACACCTTATGAATAGAAAAGAAGTTTAAATAGTTAACTCAACAAATACCTAAAATCAACAACCAATGGTTCCATTTCGTTTGCATACCCATCAATACACACAATATAATACGCCTGTGAAAGATCAGATATACTTAGCGTATGATCCGTAGATGCAACACCATTAAGTTCTGTGCCACCACCATAACTAAAATCTTCATTATCCCACTGGCACGTTGTTGCTTCATTAGTAATCACATAGAGAATATTTCCAAGATAATACACACTATTCACCTGTGATGCACTAATATCTTGATCAATAGTAAAATTAATGTTTGCCTCAGCAGTATTTCCTATATCATCACTACAAACAATATCATAGGAATAATCTCCTTTATCTAAACTCGTTTGTGATTGTTCATGAGACGTACCAGAAGTGATATACATCTCTTGCGGATAAGCATAGCTATCTTCTTGATACGTACATACCGCATTTCCATTATCTCCACCCTTCGCAGTATTCACTTGCAGATACACATCATTATAATACAAGGTTCCGCTAGGAGCAGTTTGGGTGATTTCAAGATCTTCTGTTTTGGAAACAACCCATTGTTCTGGAGTAGTCATAGTATTACCATAAATATCTTGGCAAAGGAAATATACGGTCGTAGTTCCATCTTCTAAAGGAACATTGAATTCACAAGGATAATAGCCATAAGAAGTACCAGTACAAGTTCCAGTATGAGTCATAGTATCATAGGTATCTGTTTCACTAGAAGAATATTTACAAGTTGACTCCCTATCCACGTAGACTGTAATATCTTCTGTAGAAGCATCATAGGCAACAAGGGAACCAGACAGAGGAGAGACTTCACGTATAGTAGGTTCACTCGTAGGAGGCGCAAATGCGGATTTCAAAGTAATAATATAAGGATCAATATTGAGATAACCACAAGTGTCTTTACACCAAGCATAGTATCGTTTTTCAGTTTCACTATCCTGTATACTTGTAGTAAAGTTATGATAGATATCACTTGCTTCTGAACAATAAGGATCTTCACCATTACATGCACAAACATGCTCACTAGTACAATAATATCCTGAACCACAATCCGTACTGAGTTCACAACTCTTCTCATCCCACACAGGGGTCTCTACAAGAGCATAGGCTCGCAAAGTATCATAATACGTTTCCTCATCAAAGGAAGGGCTACTAGGGATATTTTGAATATTGTCTACACCAAAATACGTATTTAATGCATCCAAAGAATCCTCTTCTAAGAAAAGACAATTGCCATAATTATTTGTTTCAAGGCCAAAACTAAAACTATCTCCAACGGGAATTTCCGTAACACTATAGCCTGAAGTTCCTCCATCGGCACCAAGATCTAAAGTAGAATCTATACCACTATCTACTAAAGCTTGAGTATAGGGCCCAACATACTCTAAATCCAAAGTATCGCAAGGAGCATCCACACAACTGCTATGTCCAGTCCCATAGTTTTCACCAACAAAAAGACAATTTTTCCCTAAGCTTTCACATCGAAATTTATTACAATAGGATGCTTGATACAAAGTATCCCCACTATCAAAGATTAAGCCTCCCTGAGAAACAGGAACATCACAAAGGTTGCATTGTCCAGTATCAGGCCCTTGCCAAGCATCACAAGTAAAAGTAATATCCATTTCTCTCATAGAACCATCATCTTTTTTATTCACAACATCAGCCCACTCATTATTATTACATCCCCCCCAACCATCAGAATCTCCAGCACTTCCTAAATAGAAAGTAAGAGCAGGAGAAACATAGTGGGCAGCACCATCTTCTGCTGCAACATTATCTAAACCATCCCAAGCATGCAACTGATCTGTACCAAAAACAACCGGTTTAATACTCCTAAATGAATTAAAGTATTCCGGAATAACTAAACCTAAACCATTTGCAGAATCACATGCAGTTTTACAACTAGTATAAGTAGTTTTTAGGCTACTACACTCTTCTACAACATTTGCACTATTTTCTTCTCCCCACATATCTGGGTCTTCATAACATCCATAGGAATCTGCCTGATCAGAAAGTGAACCCAAACAAGAATCATAGCAGAGGCCATTATAAAAGTCATCAGTTATTGGGCATCTATACTCACAAGAGTTATAGTTATCTAATTCAGAGTTACATTGATCCCCACTGCATGTAGGATTTAACTCCCCATCATCATCTGCATCAGCATCTTCAAAACATTGATCTACACAGGTCTCATTACGACTCCAAGATTGTTCCTCAACAGGTTCATAGTCTAGCGGGTACCAATCCCCCACATAAATATTGGTACCAATATTATAAAGAACATCACCAATTAATTGAAAAGGGGTCATACAATCTGTATAAACCGCTCCAGTATCATATAAAATATCCTTAGCAGAAATCCAAACGGGAACCA
>JAHFJQ010000077.1 GCA_023245755.1 archaeon
TTAATGGTGAAGCTAAGGTATTTTTTGATGATAGAATAGTAGATGTAAATCATTTAGAAGATCATCCTCTGTTAGATCCTGCTTTTTTAAGTGATCACTGGTCTGAAATAAATCAAGGTACTTTACCTATTTCAGATCAATATCTCTCTGCTTTAGTGGATTTATCTGCTATTGAAGGCTCAGGTGTACGTTGTCTTTCTCACAAAGATGTGGGAAAACTAGGAGAAGATCTTAGCCTCTCTGAAGCAAGAAAACATAACTATATCAAAGCATTTTTGGGCCTTTCAGAAAGAGAAAGAGAAGCATATTTAGAATTTCAGAACAGAAAACATGGAGATGTTATTCGTGTCTATTTTAATTTAATCGATGGAGAACAGAAAGAGCCAAGGGGGCGTCTATCTCAGTTCACAGAGGTTGGGCGTTTGAATGGCAGTTATTATTTGTCAGATGGTCACGCACGTTTTTTTGGAATAGATCAAAGTTTGGGGAGAGTTAGTTCTAGATAAAGATGTTAGCACTTATTGGCATAGGTTTAAACGATGAAAAAGATATTTCTGTAAAGGGTCTTGAATTAGTCAAGAAAGCAGATATTGTTTATTTAGAAAATTATACTTCAAAACTTCAATGTTCTAAACAAGCACTAGAAAAGCTCTATGGCAAGGAAATCCAGCTTGTAGAACGAGAAGTCGTAGAAAACGCAACAGCAATCATTAGCCAAGCAGCATACAATGACATTGTTCTTTTGATTGTAGGGGATGTTTTCTCTGCAACCACACACATTGCTTTATATCAAGAAGCAAAGGAAAAAGGCCTTGAAGTACAAGTGGTACATAATGCTTCTATTCTTAATGCAATTGGCATTACTGGGCTAGAACTCTACAAATTTGGAAAGACAACTTCTATTCCTTTTCATGAAAGTGAAACTCCTCTAAAAGTTATTAAAGAAAACTTTCCTTTGCACACACTCTGTTTGCTTGATCTCGTACCTAGTGAAAACAAATTTATGGAATCTAGCGAAGCAATAGAGAAGTTAAAACAATCTGGTTTTGACACCAAGACAAAAGTGCTTGTCTGTGCGCAATTAGGTTCAAATAATCCTACGATACTATACGCAGAAGCAAAGAATGTGAAACCTCTAAATAAATTTCCCCAGTGTTTGATCATTCCTGGGGATTTGCATTTCATGGAAAAAGAAATGCTGCAGTCTTATCAATAAAAAAGAAAAAGTTATTCTTCAAAGCCGACCCTAAGGAAAACTTTCGCGGCGTATTTTGAGTGCCTGTGGAAGCATGCAAAAAGGAAACTTTAAATAATTGCCATTCTAATGGGTAAGAATGAATTGGAAAACCTGGACAAAAATTTCCGCAGTAATTTTATTTATTATTGCAGTAACTGGTTTCTATTTAAGCAACTTCCATAAAGATGGCGTGGTTCTTTCTATAGAAGATTTTCCAGAGAATCTTGATTCTTTAGAAGCAACGCAAGATATTGCCTTTTCATTCTATATCTATAATCAAGGAGATGAAACTGCCTTTGTAAAATCTATTGTTCTTCAGAGAAACTATCCTGATGGTTCTTCTGTTGCTGATACTCCACAAATAAATCCTTCTTCAGACTTTACAATTGAGCCTGGAGAGTCAAAACAGGTTTCTATCACCCTCCCAGCACAAGAAAATCCCTATACCCTCCTTGCAGAAATATATTACGATGATCAGAAAATTTCTTCAAATCTCATTCCGGTAGCATGGGGAACGTTATTATGAGAATTGAGATAAAAGTGAAACCTCAGTCTGGGAAATCAGAAATACAAGAAATAAATGGGAAATATATTGGATTCTTAAAATCTGCTCCACAAGATGGAAAAGCAAATGAAGAGCTTCTAAAAATAACAAAGAAATATTTTGGCAAACCTGCTCGTATTGTTATTGGAAAAACCAGCAGAGAAAAAGTCCTAGAATTCTAAGCTGAAGGCGATCCCATCTTAAAACTTGGTCCACCTTTTTTATAATTCATGATGTTGTCTTCTTCTTCACTAATCGTTTCACCATTTTTGGCATTAACTTTCAAATTGTATATCTTAAATTCTGAAGTAAGCACAGTAATATTCCAAACGGTAACGCCATCAATCACCTGAAGAATGATAATGACTTTATCTGGGCTCACAGTCACTTTATCTAAGGCCTCAAGATAATGTATTTTGACGTTTTCTAAATGTAATTCTTCTAAAGGTTTTTGTTCCTTTTGGAAAATCTCATCTTTCATTTGTTCTAATTTTCCGTCTTTTTTAAAATACGTCAGAATTTTATGTTCTTTAGCAAAATAATAATCAATTCGCCATTCTTTATCATTCAAAAAACAAGAGACAAGGTAAGCTCCTTTGACTTTCCCTATTTCTGTAACCAGATCATGAATTTCTTCTAACATTTTTTGGCAATTTCATCCAGTACTTTCTTTGTAAAGAGTTTTATAGCAACATCATGCTCAACTTTTCCCTCTCTATCCCGTACAGCAAGGGTTTTCTTTTCTTGCTCTTGATCTCCAATAGTAATCATGTAGCTAACTCGTTCAACAATAGCAGTTCTAACTTTTTTTCCTATGCTTTCATTTCTTTCATCGATTTCAGCACGGATACCAAGTTCTTTCATATTTTCAACGACTTCACGTGCAAAGGAATTATTTTTTTCATTCACAGTTAAGACTTTTACCTGTACTGGGTTTAACCAAAGAGGGAATTTTCCTTTATATAACTCAATGAGGAAAGCCATAAATCTTTCATGTGTACTCAAGGGAGCTCTATGGATAACAAAGACTTCATTGCTTTGCTTTCCATGTGCATCATCATAATACAGTTCAAAGCGTTTCTTTGCTGCAAAGTCTAATTGTACCGTAGACATCGTATCTTCTCTTCCAAAGACATTTTTGAATTGGACATCAATCTTAGGTCCGTAGAATGCTGCTTCATCTTTCACTTCAATATATTTCAGTCCAAGTCTCTTCAGTATGTTTCGTAATGCTTCTTCAGCATGTTCCCAATTTTCGGGTTCATCAATATACTTCTCTTTCTTTTCTCTATCCCCTAGAGAAAGTCTAAACCAATAGTTTTCAAAACCAAAAGTAGTGAAATAAAATTGAATCATTTTTAAAACATTTTCCACTTCTTGTTCAATTTGTTCTTTTGTACAGTAAATATGTGCATCATTCATAGAAAGCATACGCACACGCTGTAATCCAACAAGTGTTCCAGAAAGTTCATTTCTATAATCTACAGCATATTCTGCAATACGTAAAGGAAGCTCTCTATAACTTCGTACTTTTTTAGAGTAAATCAAATGATGAATAGGACAATTCATTGCTTTGAGATAATACTCCCCATCATCCATTTTCATAGGGGGATACATACTCTCTGCATAATAAGGAAGGTGTCCAGATTTCAGAAACAGTTCTTTCTTTGCAAGATGTGGCGTAGAAACCCGAACATATCCTGCCTTTGCTTCTGTTTCTTTTGCAAATTTTTCTACTTCATTCTTAATAATCTCTCCTTTAGGAAGCCATATAGGAAGTCCCTTACCTACAAGTTCAAAGAGTGTAAACAATTCCATCTCTTCACCAATTTTTCTATGATTGTAGTTTTCTGCTTCTTTTAATAATTGTACATGCTCATCAAGTTCTTTTTTGCTCGCAAAAGCAAGTCCATAGATTCGTGTAAGCATTTTGTTTTTAGAATCTCCTCGCCAGTATGCACCTGCAATATGGGTAAGCTTAAATGCATCTGCTTTCACAGACTTCATATTATCAACATGTCCACCTTTACAAAGGTCTAAGAAGTTTCCTGGATTATTCTCTGTTATTTTTTTTCCATCCTTTGCAAATTCTTCAATGAGTTCAAGTTTGTAAGGGTTATGCGCAAAGTCTTTTTTTGCTTGTTCAATAGATACTTCCTTAACTTGAAATGGCCCCCAGCCTTGAATGATCTGTCTCATTTTCTTTTCTATTTTAGAGAGATCTTCTTCAGTAATCTTTACACTTCCAAAATCAAAATCTTGGTAAAATCCGTAATCAATAGAAGGACCAATAGCATTATGTGTGCCTGGCCAGAGTTCTAAAACTGAAGCTGCAAGTAGGTGGGCAAGGCTATGCCGCATGCCGCTGAGTTTTTCTTCTTTATCATCCATAGAAAGAAGAATTGTGTCTCAACTTTTAAAACTTTCTCTAGACTAGTTGATAAAATTATTACCTTTTTGGTGTATTTGCTATCATTTCAAGAATAAGTTTTGTGGCAAGATGAGCTGTTTGTTGATCTTGGTCATATTTTGGAGTGAGTTCCATAACATCTATCCCTACTACCTTTCTCTCTTTCATAATTCTTTTGACAAGGTATAAAACCTGGGTAAGGTCTAAGCCTCCAGGTACGGGAGTTGAAACTCCTGGTGCAAAAGAAGGATCGAAAACATCAAGGTCAATAGAGATATAGACTTTTTTCCCTTTTGTTTTTTTTGCGATATGTTTCCAGACCCAGGGAAGACTATGTTCATAAAAATCTAGTGGAGTAATAAACTCAAGTTTTTTCTTCTTGAGGTTTTGTATTTCTTCAATTTCTGGTTCTCGTACACCAATAAGAACACTGCTATGGAGGCTTTTCTTTACATCCATAAGAACAGACCCATAGTATTCATGAGAAGAAGAAATCATATCTGGATGTGCATCGAAATAGACTACGGCAATATCTTGAAAAGTACCTAATGCTTCTGTTGTAATAGAGTGGTCTCCCCCAACGATAATAGGGATTTTATTCTGTAGTTTTTGAAGAGTTTGTGCAAGGTTTTTTTTAGAAATGTTTCCAAGGTCATGGATTTTTTTATCAATAACACCAGAACTTACTTGTGCAAGGGTGATTGTACCTTTTCTTA
>JAHFJQ010000078.1 GCA_023245755.1 archaeon
GAGTAGCCAAACCAACTTCAGAAGAAGAAAAGGTCTTTGCAGCTAAGGACCAAAAGACAAAGCCAAAGAGCGCCATGACAAAGGAATTGAGGATTAAATACATAGAATTTCTATACAAAGGCTCTTTCCATGCAGCAAGTAAATGTCGCCTCATCTTAAAATCCTACCAGATCTAAGTAGACATGAAAAAGCGCTGCAAAGATCGATAAAGCACAGATCAAAATAAAAGACCATTTGGGCAAGTGATCAAAATAGGAACCTTTGACTTTTTTATTCATGAGCATGACCAGCATCATTGTGGTTGGAGCGACCAAGATAATGGGAAGATGAAAGTGAAAGACACTATGCACTTCTCCGCCATGTGTTAAGATATCAAAGACCCCATCAAGAGATCTTCTCTCTACAAGGGTAGAAATGATAAACATCAAGTCTGGAAACACAGACGCAAAGAGCAGAGGAAAGAACACAACCGAAAAGTAATTCCATCTTTCTTTCAATAAAGGAGAAAGAAAAGGATAGACAGACGCAGAAAGTAAGAGTGCAGCAAGTATATGGATGTAGACATTAAAGAACAAAAAGGTATTATTTGTTACAAGAATAGAAACAAGCTGATCTCCTATCATTATCCACCTTTATGCCTAGCATAGGGTTTCCAATAGAGATTGCGACACCAGGCATGCAAGATTTTCTTTCCATCACCCAAGGGTTTTAAGTTTGAATCCCCTGCACGTTTTTTGTAGGAAATAGGCACAGAATAAATGTCCATGTTCATACGAGCCATCTTGGTGATCATTTCCATTTCAATAGAAAAACCATTAGACTCTAAGTATTTTCCTAAATTTTGTAATACAGAACCTTTCCATGCAAAGTAGCCTGTACAGACATCGGTAACGTTTTCATGGTACCAGTTTCGTACAAGAAAGGTAAAGAACCAGTTGCCTGCACGGTTAAAGCTGGTCATAGAGCCTTGGGAGATTTTTCCTGCAAGTCGGCTGCCAATGACCACTTCACAAAAACCAGTATCTAAAGGCTCGATCATACGAAGCATTTCTTTAGGGTCATAGGTATCATCCCCATCAAGCATGACGACAATATCGGTGCCAGGAGAAATATGTTTGATGCCCGTTTGAATGGCAGCACCTTTACCGATAGGGGCATTCACTACTCGTGCACCAGCTTTTTGTGCAACCTCTACGGTGCGATCTTTTGATGCACTATTTACCACAAGAACTTCTACTTTGTAGCCTAGGGCATTGAGTCTTTTTGTAGGGATCTTTGCGATCACTTTGCCTACTCCCTTCTCTTCATTATGACAAGGGATCATGACTGTTAATTTTTTTTCTTTGTTTAAGTTTAGTTTTTTCATGTTATGTAACCTCGTGCAAGCAGTTCTTGGAAACCTGTATTAAATATTCCTTGAAAATACAAGGAATAACGCGAAACGAGCTGAAACGTCTGTTTGCTGAGGGTGTTTCCTATCCGTTATCGAAATAATTTTGAATACGGCTTTTCGTTTTTGTAGTCTCTTTTGAGTAATACTGTTAAGCCCTTATTTCGCGGAAGCCTTGAGACAACTCAATGGTTTAAAAAGCTTTGGTTGAGGTTTTTTCCCTTCCTGCAGAAAGGGGCTCATCTAAGAGGTTGAAAGAAGAAGAGTAAAAGAGTGAGTTTTAGAGGCTGTATCTACCCCGAAGGGAGAAGAAAGTTTTCAGGAAAAAGGCAGCCCTTTTCGAAAAAACAAGCTTAGAGAATTGTGAAGGATTTTTAGGGGAAAGAAGCTTTCTTCTTATGCTTAGAAGTACTTGCTAGGCTTTTTTCGTCTTTCTTCACTTTATTTTCCAGTTTCTTTATATCCTCTTGCGCAGGCAATGTTTCTGGAATAATTTTATTTTTTCTTAAGACTTTACGGATATCTTTGTTGTTTTTCACATGCTCATCAGTTATTTTTTCCTCACCAGAGAGATCTTTGTGTTTGACGTTGAAATTTGTTATCTCTGTTGCAAAGTTTTTTGCAGCTATAGTTACTGTTGGTAAAAAGTCCGCTAAAGGTTTATGTTGCGGTACCTGTAGCTTCTGCTTCATCTGTTTTGTGTCATGCCCACCAAATAAGGCTTCATCACCCTTACTTCGTATTCTTGCAAAGCCTGCATCATCAACACCCCTTTCATAGATGAGTTTAGATAACTCTGTTTCTGAATCTACGAGTTTTTTTCTTGCTTGCAGTCTTTCTGTGAGAGCTATCCTTTCTTCAATAAGTTCTTGTTTACGTGTTTGCACTGCAAAATAGCTTTGCGCAAAGGCAATCTCTTCTTTTCTGGGGTCACCATTTCGTGCAATAAGGTAACAGGCATACCTCGTGAGCATAATGTCTTCTATTTCTCTTTCTGCTTCAGACCCAATACTCACCTTTTTGGCGGCTCCGACAAAATGGTCCTTGACTTTATTTCCAGTAGTTTTACATGCTTCTTTTGCTTTTTCTATTACCCCTAGAAATTTACGCCACTCCGTGTACCCTAATAAATTCTGTAAATCCCTTGCAAACCAAAACTCTATGCCTTCTTTTTCTTGTGCATACTCTGCAAAAATTTTCTGAAGTGTTGTAATAATACGTTTATCCATTTTTTCCTCCTGTTACATCCTTTTTTTTAAAAGAATAAAACTGCATTTATATATCTGGCGCGGGGGTGTGCCAGCTGTCCAAGACTTTTGCTCCTACAATCTCTCGCTTAAAAAGCCTTTAGTAGAAAAAACTGAAAGATTTTCAGGAAAGAACCCTTGCTTAAGATTTTTTATCTTTGTTAAGAAAAAGCAACTGCCTTAGTTATCGACATTTTGTTGATAGTCCAATATTACCCTCTAAAAAACTATTCCAATCAGCTCTTTTGTAGAAAATACTTTTAGAGAAATAACCTGCTTTAAACGAGCATCGTTTGTCCACAAAGGACAATTCATGTGAATGGCTAAAGCAACAAAGTCAATATCATCTTTATCTGGACAAGATTTCTCTGCTTTTTTCATAGAGACTTTATACTTCTCTGTAGAAATAAAGCAAACTTCTTCTTTGAGCTTGTTTTTTTTCTGTTGATACAGCTCTTCAGAAAGCTTGGCCTTTTCCTTTATCTCTTGCTTATGTTCTTCTATTTCTTGAAGAGCAAATTCTGGAGCATAACAGTCTATACTTCCTTTTATTTTATGGATGAGTGCATTTTCCCAGAAGTACGTAAAAAGGATATTGCTATCTAGAACGAATTTCATACAAGGCCTTTTCTTTTGAGTTTTTCATACCTGCCTTGTTTTGCCTTTTTTCCCAGTTCCAGAGCCCATTTACTCAGTTCTTTTTCTTTTTCTAATAAGGCCAAGAGCTGTTCTTTTTGCGTTATTTCTTCTGTTTTTTCTAGGATACATTTTCGAATAAATCCAGACCAGTTTATTTCACTATGCTGATTCATTTTTTCTTTTACCTCTAGGGGAACGGAAAGAGTTATGCTTACCATGTGAAAGAACGTATATACGTTTTTCTATTTAAATCTTTGCTTCCCTTCCTACTCTGTAAAAGCCGAGCATTAAAAAGCCTTTATGAGAAAAAGCTGAAAGATTTTCAGAACTATCTATACTTTGCCAAGCGAATAACATTTGCTCTGTCTGGAAGAATATCCCTACTTAATCGATCGTTAAAAGAACAATACTGTTCTTCAATATACTCAGCAGTAAAGGTTCTTCCTACAACCTTATGTATTTGCCCAGCAAGAAACCATCTTGCTATCCAGCCGTAGCCAGCTTGTCTTGAGAAGAGATCTAAATTTTGAAAAAAACGGGGATCAAAATTTCTTTCTGTCACCACTTTCTTTTTTGGGTGGTACACAAAGCCATACTCTGCAGGAATATAAAAACCTCTTTCACTGGAAGGTTCAATATTTATGCCTAAGGGAATAGTGGCAAACGTTGCCTCTGCAGATGGATCTAAGAAAAATATATCATCCAGAGACCGTATGGTCATATTTGTTCCCATAACTTTTTCACTCAAGGGATTATTTAAATAGCTTTGGTTGGAAAATGTTCAAGAAAAAATTATAATCCACGAGCAGGAATTTTATAGCCACGTACTCGGTCAGGATCAAAAGTTCCCACATTGTACATTGCTCTCAGAGCTTGTATACGACTTTCTGCAGGAGCAAAAGTTCTCACACCTGGAGCAAAGAAAACAAGATTAGCATTATCCACTTCAGGAATACCTAATGGAGCAAATACACTAGATCCACCTATTAGAGTTCTTCCTTGATACAAACCGTTTATAGTGACAAGACCATGAGGATATGTACTTGAAGTTGCAACAACGCCAAGAATATTATATCGCTCTGCCTTTGCAGCACCTTCTTCTTTAGGCCTGTATCTTTTTGTTGGAAAAATATGAATCATTCCAGGAGTTCGAGATGCAATACGATATTCTTCTGCGCGTTTAGGATCCATTTCTCTCCACCCTTGTGCATCAGATACACGAAGTTCTAGTCCACTTGCATGCACAGTAATAACACTTCCAGAAAGTTCTTGTGCAATTTCAAAAGGATCACGAGTCCAATCAAAAGAGCTTGGCTGAGCAGCTGGCTGCCCACGAAGAGTAGGAAATTCCTCTCCAAGTGCTGCTAATGCAGCGGGATCGTCTTTAGCTAATGCTTGTAATCCTTTTCGTAACTGGTCTATACCTTTTGCCATGGTGTTTTCTTTTTCTCCTTTAATTTATAAACCTTTCCGTATGCGTACTGACGGTAAACTCTTGCTTATTGCAGGATGCTGACCAACTCTTTGCATTGCTCTAAAGTGATGTAGTGCATACTCTTTTAATTTTTG
>JAHFJQ010000015.1 GCA_023245755.1 archaeon
GCCTTAGTAAGATTTTCAATAAGGGTAGTGTCTGCTTTTAAGTTAGAAAGATTTTTTTCTTTAAGCATTTGTGTGAGACGATTTTTGATAGTCGTAATAATTTCTTGAAATCGGCTTACTCCTTCTTGAAATACATTTGGTCTTTTAAAAGGAAGAAGACTATTGTATTCTAAAGCTTGGCCACATAAAGCAATCATGAGGTTCAAGGAGCTATCTAAGGAAGTATTATCCCCATCAGTTCTAAGGGCTTGTTTATTCCCCATTCTTGTTTGAAGAGTAGCTCGTAGAGAAAGGTTTTGTTTCTCTATATGGGAGAGAATAGGGTTAAGATCCTTTATGTTTCTGGCATCTTTTCCCATGTAATCAACTACTTCCTCCTGTTCCACCTAGCCATGTAGGTGCAAAAGGGGCAATAAAAGGCCATACATATGGTGCAATTGCGACTGCTATTCCAACAACAAGAGTATGTATCCAGCCCTCTTTCATTCCTCTTCCAGCTGCTCCAGGAACAACTGCGGAAACTGCTCGTACTTTAATAGCTATGATAAGTGCAATTGCTATTCGTATATATAATTCGTTTTGTATCCATGAAGGAAGGGAATCTCCTACCATACTCAAAAATAAAGGGACGTTAAAAGAAATAAGGAGTCCTACAATAATCGGAATAAAGGTATGCAATCCATGTCCAAACCAGTGACTCCCTGAGTAGTTTTCATCACGATGAATAAGGATAAGCTCATAGACTCCAATAAGAATCCCCATAGCAATAGGTGGAAGAATCATGAGTGTTTCTGTTACAGCTGCTGCCATTTAAGAAACATCAGTGATTCAAATTTATAAAGTTTATTATAATTTTTCAGAAACTTTTTGTGAGGAGAAAAAAGAGAAAGGACAACCACAGCGGTATAACGCCTATTTGCTATTCTTTATAATTAAGCATAAAAACTAAATCTTTCTGGCTCACACATAATACCAATAAGTGCATTTGGATTTATTTCTTGTGCTTTTTCTAAAGTTTTGATATCCTGTGCAGAGGCAAGGCACTGTCTATAAGGATGAGAATGCAAAGCAATGAGTGTTTCTTCTGGACAAGCTTCCGATACAACATGATCAAATGCTTGTTCATACATAACAACATCATACACAGAAGTAACATGGTATTCTCCATCGTATGTTCCTAGTAAGCACACTTTAAACTCTTCTGTTAAATATGCATTATATCTTTCTAGTAACACTTCATAACTTCCATTTTCAAAACGCACAGTTACATCTTGTTCAACAAGTCCATCATGAAGAGTTGCACTATCAATGACACTTGCAAATATATCCAGGGGAAAGACAAAATAGCCTAAGAGCAGAAAAAGAAGGAATAACCCTAAGAGGGTAATCAGAATTTTCTTCCATAATGGTTTTTCTTCTTCTGTAAGGATGATTTCTTCTTCCATAACAAGCACAAAATGGTCATTTCTTTAAAAAATATCTTTTTCCTAAAAGAGAAAGCTTAAATAGTCAGTCTGATACCCAGCTGGCAACAAAATCACAGGAGGAGACGAAATGAAAGATCTCTTAAACAACCGATTATCCATGGATGGCGATGATGATTGGGACGATGACGACATGGATGATGACGACGGCTTCGACGAAGGCGATGAATAAATAACAAATACTTATTATTTTTTTTCTTATAAAAAAAACAAAAGTACAGGGATAAGTAAACAACCCATCATGTGGCTCTTTGCAACTCCTTTGATTTCTGGAATAACTCCAAGAGCACTACTAACGATTAAGATAAGAAGTCCTAAAGTACCCGTGAGGAAAAAAGTCATGAGAATAATGAAAAGTAAAATGGTAATATTTAACCAGAAATAATCGATTCTTGTCATCCAAACAGAAAAATATTTTGAAGAAGTAATGGTAAGTACACTTCCAAGTCCTGCTGCAATAAGAGCGATAACCAAAAAAAGAAAAAGTGTATAGGGATCTAAACGTATAAGTTCTGCAATATTTACCAGAACCCCACTTCGCGTTTTCTCAAAAAGATAAAAGCTCAGAAGTGCAAGCAAAGTGTTAACGGTAGAAAGTCCTCCAAGGAGGATAAGATATCCCTTATCACTAAGGGAAACGAAGCGTGCAGTTACTGTTGCTACTTGTGCTGGTCCCAGTCCTGGCATGAAACTTGCAATCCATCCCATAAGGGTTGCAGAGGGAATTGCAATGAAGGCTTCATCAACCATAGGGACCTCTTGTTTTTGTTCAGGGATAGTGGAAGACTCTTTCAAAGAAAGCAAAAGGGAGCTCACACCAAAAAGACCAGAGAATAAAGGAAAGAGGCCTTGTTCTAAAGGAAGAGAAAAAACGATTAGGCCTAGTGTTCCAGAAAGAAGAAAAATAAATGTTGCCCAAAGTTTTTCCTTTTCATGAAGAAGAAGAAAAAGGCAGAGAAAAAGTAAAATCCATCCCATGTAGGGTTGAATCATTGGATACATATTTTTAGTAAGAAAAAGAAAGATGGGAATACAGAGAAGCGCAAGAAGAAAACTTCCAAGAGCCCCAAGGGTACTAAGAAATATTGCTTGGTATGCCTTTCCCTCAAGAACAAGCTGCTGTGAGGGAAAGAGAACATAAGGGCTATCCCCTTCAGGTATGCCTAGAAAGGTTGTAGGAATAACATCTAAGAACGTATGCGTAATTGCAATGCTTAAGATGAATGCACAAAGAGAAAGCGGGCTAAAGTAGGGAAGTAAAAGTGGGGAAAGGGAAAGGATAAAGGTAGAGAGAAGGTTCACATGTATTCCAGGGATAATACCTGTGACTGTTCCTAAGAGAATTCCTAAAAGTGTTGCAAGCAAGAGTTCAGTAAACATAGCTCTTTCTACTTTTTTGTTTTAATAAACGCGATCCCGTTTTTTCTGAAAGATTTTCAGTTTTTTCTCCGTCTTCTTTATTAAATTGATTTTTACATCATATCTATGAAATATTTCCTATGTATCTTGCTCCTACTATCTAGTGCATGTTCCATTCAACAAACAAAGTTTGATGGCCCCTATGTTGTGGAGAACGTTGTTGATGGGGATACTTTAGATGTGGAGTTTGGAAGAATTAGGCTATCTGGAATTAACACTCCTGAAACCGGTGAGTGTTATTATGAAGAAGCCAAAGAAAAGCTTACCCAGTTAACTTTGGGTCAAGAAATAATCTTAGAAAGGGACGATACAGATCTCGACAAATACGGCCGTTCTCTACGTTACATTTATGTCAATGACACCTTTGTCAATGGATATCTTGTTGTAGAAGGTTATGCTCGTGTTTTCGATAAATATAATGAAACGACGAAATACTATTTAGATTTAAAGATATTAGAACAACAAGCACAAGATCAGAAAAAAGGGATATGGAATTGCACAGATCCATTACAAGGGTGTTTATATGTCGCAAGCAAAAATTCTAAAATGTATCACAGTCCCGATTGCAAATGGGCAAAGAGAATAAAACCTGAAAACCTTATTTGTATACACTCTGAGTCAGAACTTGAAGGCTATACTGCGGGAAAAAGTTGTTAAAAATGAAAGTTAAATAGTCATAGTTGCAAGTTCAGCAATTTTTTCTAAAGGAGAAACTTGTTCCGGTTCTTTGAAATTAACTTTAGGTCTTCCTGTAATTCTATCTCTTCTATTTGTTGAAGCAATGATAGTGCCATTCTCATACACTCGAATATCACCAGATTCTTCACTAAGCGTAACGACTTGTACTCCTTGATGTTTGTAAGAAGCAACAATTGCAGAAGTGTGTCTTGTGCCTACTTCTCCTGAGAATCCAAGAAGGACTGCTGGGTTTTCCATTTTTCCAAATTCTTTTTTTCTTTCGCGTAAAAGTTTTTTTGTATCCAGATTTGTAAGTTGTGCTCCTACACGCGCAACTTTGCCTTGTTGATCTACAATGACTGCTCCATCACAGTTTCCTATGTCTTCTAAAAGCTGAGGCATAACTTTTGTAAAAGATTTTCCTAAATATTTTGTTGCGATGCCTACAGCACCATTATGGGTATCCTTAAGACTTTCTTCCGGTACACCCAAGAGAACAAGGTATGCTGGTTTTTTTGGAGTTTCAAATTGCACATAACTCACAAATCTTCCTACAACACGGCTTGCGGAAGCAGCTGCGTGTTTGATATCATATCCTAAACCAAAATGTTTTTTTCTAATCTGGTCTATTTCTTTAACCGTTTTCAGAAGAAGCCCTTTTTGAACTGTTTTTTTGTGCTTTGCTTTCCCAGAACCCATAATTTCACCTTTTTAAATAGAATACTATGCAATTTAGTAGTATTAAAATATTTCTTGAGCTTATCATGGAAAAAAGGTAGATTTAAATACTTTTTTTACGTAAATACTGTAAAAATGAGTAATTTTTCTAAAAAAGATCTCTGGATGCTCTTTGAATTAAACATTCATGCCCGTTCTCCCCTCAATAAGATCGCAAAAAAGCTCAAAATGAGCCAACAAGGAGTTTCTTATAAAATTCAAAAATTTGAAGAATCTGGTATAATTACGGGATATTCCACAGTATTTGATTATGCATGTTTAGGCTACCAAAGTTACAAAGTTTTAATGACCATAAATCGATCAAAAGCAGACCTAAAAGATGCTTTACTAAAACAGCTGTCTTCTCATTCCTCTATTCTTTCCATAACTGAACTGGGGGGACACTGGGATTATTTTATTGTATTTGCAACAAAAAATCCTTCTCGTTGTAATAAAGAAATTCACACTCTACTCGCACAATTTCCAAAGTTAATCAAAAATTATTATGTATTTACAAATACGGTAACCTATGATCTCAAAAGAAGATATCTTACGGATTATGCGACACACATGGGAACGTTAGTTATAGGTGGAGATAGAGAGGTAGTAAATATTCTTCCAATGGATAAAAAAATAATGTTTGCGTTGTATCAAGATCCCAAGGTGACTTATGTACAGCTAGCTTCAAAGTATAAAATGAGCCCTAAGACGATTATCGCTAGAGTCCGTGCACTAGAGACAAAGGGCATTATAAAAAGTTACACTGCAAACATAGATTGTTCAAAGCTAGGTCACAGTGCACAAAAGATATTTATCAAACTTTCAAATGTTTCTTTAGACAAAGAAGAAGAGCTGATTCGTATGTTTAGGAGAAAAGGCAATGTTATTTCTATTTCGAAAGTTTTCGGAATCTGGGATTTTGAATTAGATATAGAATGTGCAAGCATGCAAGATCTTCATATATTTCTCAGAGATTTACGTGTCCAATTAGGAGATATTATTAGAGAAATGGAAATTTGTCATGTCGTTCAAGTAGAAAAACAAACAACTCTGCCTCAGCATTTTTTTCTAGAATCCTAATGCTGTGACTTCACTAGCTTTTATTTCCAGGTTACATTGATATTCATCAACTATTCCTAAAACCTCTACGGTTCTTCCTTTCGTAAGATCCCTATTATTTAGATTATAGAGTACAATGGAAATAGTTCCGGTGTCATCTTGCAGTGTAAAAATAGAAGTGTCTTTACTATTCCTTGAAGAGAGTATCTCTCCTTGGACATGTACTATTTTTCCGTCCAGGTCTGTGGTTATATCTTGAATTGCAGTAAGAGGATACTCAAAAAGAAACGTGCAAAGAAAAAGAATCCCTACTCCTAGAATTGCTACACCTAAGGCTAAACGCAAGAATGTTTGTTCTTCCATACACCTTTAGAACTTTAGTTTTTTATAAATGTAAACTCCCTTTTTCTGAAAATCTTTCAATCAGTAAAGAAGAAACATTAATAAAGAAAGTATTGTTTTCCTCTCTTATGGATGTGGAAAAAAGGTTCCAGTTAGTAGTGAGAAATACTGAAGATGTAGTGACTCCAGAAGAACTGAAAAAACTTCTTCAAGAAAAAAAGAAGCCATCTGTATATTTAGGTACAGCAATAACAGGAAGACCTCATATTGGATATTTTGTTTGGGTATTAAAACTTGCAGACTTTCTCGAAGCGGGGTTCAAGGTGAAGTTGTTACTTGCAGATATTCATGGTGCTCTAGATGGAACTCCGTGGGAAACATTGGAAAAAAGATACGAATATTATCATGCAGTTATTCCTCTTATGTTTGAATGTATTGGTGCAGATATAAAAGAATTTGAGATGGTAAAAGGCTCTACTTTTCAAATGAAACAAGACTATTTTTATGATATTCTTAAAATGACTACTCATGTAACGATAAATGATTGTAAAAGAGCAGCAGCAGAAGTAGTAAAGTTTGGTGATAATCCCAAATTAAGCGGCTTAATATATCCTATTATGCAAGCTCTCGATGAAGAGTATTTAGAAGTAGATATTCAGTATGGGGGACTTGATCAAAGAAAAATTCTCATGTTTGCAAGAGAGAATCTTCCAGCAATGGGATACAAATCTCGTATTGAAGTAATGACTCCTATTATTCCTGGACTTGTAGGAAAAAAAATGTCTTCTTCAGATCCTAAAACCAAAATTGACCTTCTTGATGATGAAGACACTATTAACAAAAAAATTCGTGGTGCAGAGTGTCCAGAGGGTATTATTGAAGAAAACGGTGTACTTGCATTTACAAAGTATGTGATTATGGTTCTCAAAAGTGATAAGGGAGAGCCATTTGTCATAGAAAGACCCGAAAAATTTGGTGGGAATTTGAACTACACAAGCTACGAAGACCTAGAGAAAGATTTTGCATTAAAGAAGCTTCACCCTTTAGATTTAAAGAATGCACTTGCGAAAGAGTTGAATCTTCTTCTTAAGCCCATACGTGCAAAACAAAAACAATTAGAAAAAATTTCTTCAGTTGCATATACGAACTAAATTTTTATAAATCCCCTTCCTTTAGATGTTAGTATGAGACTTTTCCTTGCAATTGATCTTCCTGAAGAGCTTAAAGAGTATATCTTCCAGTTAGAGAAGAAATTCAAAGAAGCAAAGATAACGTGGGTATCAAAGAAGAATCTTCATCTGACATTAAAATTCTTAGGAGAAATAGAAGAAAAGGATCTTCTTAAACTCAAAGACCAAATACAAATAGAAGCAAAATCACTCTCTCTCTATATCTCCAATTTAGGTTTCTTCCCTAATGCAAGTAATCCTACAGTGATTTGGGTATCTATTGAGCCAGAAGAACAAGTGATAATGCTTCAACAAAAGATTGATGAGCATCTCCTAACTCTGTTTCCAGGAGAACAAAAGTTTCAAGCACACATAACTATTGGGAGAATAAAGTCCATTAGAAGAAAAGAGGACTTTTTCAATTCTGTAAATTCCATCGTAATAGAAAAAAAACCATTTAAGATAAATTCTTTTCAGCTCATGAGTTCCACCTTAACAAAGAATGGCCCTATCTATAAAGTACTTGAAAATGTTACTCTGTCCTAAATGTAAGAAGAAAAAAATTGATTCAGATGTATTTACTGGAATATTCTTTTGTAAGAACTGTGGATATCAAGGAACATATGTGATTATGATGGATGCAGAACAAAAAACTTTAAATAGGAAATCTGCTTGTAAAAAGAGAAATGAAATTAAAAGATACAAGTGATGGCTCAACAGAGACACAACCAAAGTTTCGGCCTTTTCGTTCTGAAGAAACTGAACAACAGCCATCACAAAAGAAAGATTCTTTATCAATTACAAGAAGAGATCTTTACTTCATGTCATTTTTAGGTTTTCTTACAGCAGGAATTCTGCTTTTAGGTGTATTATTTTTAACAGGAGCGATAACATGGGACGCGGTGATCGGTCTTTCTGGGGAAGAAGAGGTGGTGTCAGAAGAAACAACCGCCCCTGTTATCGACTCTATTGCAAATGAAACAACAAATGAAACCATTGCAGAAGCAGCAGCAAACACAACTGAGGAAGAAGTTGTAGTAGAGGAGGAAGTGGTTGAAGAATCAGATCCTTGTGGTTCTGATAATGAAATCATCCTTGTATTAGATGATCCCTATGAATATAATGGGAGGGAAATTGAAGTAACTCTTGCTTCTGATTTCTCTGCTCAGATCTCTGTAGGTGGAGTAAAAGGCTTAGTCTCTGTAGATGAAACCGTAGAAATTAATGGCCTTGATATAACTCTTGTTGATGGGAGTGAAGCAGATGGTTCAGCAACAATCTACGTGAACTGTTAACTTTTTATTTTTCTATATATTCATCATCAAGAATTTTTCTAATCTCACTTGCTTTTTTCTTTCCTATTTTATCAACATCTTGTAATTCTTGTTCAGAAGCAGTAACAATTCTTGTAATCGTTTTGAATTCTTTAAGCAGACTCTGTGCGAGTTGTGTTCCCACTCCAGGAAGTCCAGCAACAATAAATTCTTGCAATTCTTTAGTGCTGAGAGGTTTTCTTTCTCCCCTAATACTAAATTCTCCATCCCGTTCTTCTTGTTCTCTTCGAGCTATAGTAATAAGCAGTTCTCCAGTATCTCGAAAGTCTTTTGTATAGAGAATAGGTACTTTCATATCAATAGCAATCCAGGCAAGCATTCCTCGAATCGCATTAGGGTGTACTTTCCTCACCGAGTAAAGATCATCTGTACCTTCAATAATGAGCAGGGGTTTCTCAAAAGTCTCTTTCAGTGCTTTCACTTGTTGGAGAAGCCGTTTATCTAGCAAGGAATCAACAAAATCTCGTACCTCTTTGCGTTCTATTCCCACCCTTTCAGAAACAAGAAAATCTCCTACATCTAAATTTTGCATACGAATGTCTATACTTTGATCCACCAAATATTTGATAACTCCTGAGCCTTTTTCACGTGCATCAGCATAGATTTTTAGAGCCTTCGAAAAATCTTGTAAGGAGTGTTGTTCTGGAGCCTTTTGTAAGCTAAATTTTGTCTTTAATTCTTTCAAAACTTTATGCATACGGTTCTCTTTGTGGTGCGCAGTCCATCTATAGGCTTCATCTCTTGTTCCTTTTGTAACGAGAATAATAACTCTTCCTTCCTCCATTCTTCCTGTTCTCCCTCTTCTTTGCACAGTACGAATTGCAGAGGGTACAGGTTCATAGAAAATAATCAAGTCTACAGCAGGGATATCAATGCCTTCTTCCCCAACGGAAGTTCCAATAAGGACATTAAATTTCTCCGCCTTAAAATCCTCTAACATCTGTATTTGTGCTTTCTGACTCATACCCAGGCCCTTTTTTTTCGCCTGACCAACAAAAAGTTCACATTTAACACCCGATATTAAATTAAGATTATTTTTGAGCTTCATTGCTGAATCTCGAAAATTATTAAAAATGAGAATTTTTTTGCAATGTTTACTTTCTTCTTCAACAAGAGAGAGAAGTTTAGTGAATTTGGGATGCTCTATTTTTTTTTCAAAAAGGGTAGTTATTTTATAATGCGCAGATTTAAAGTCTGGGTCGATAATCAAATTTTTTGTAGCTTTTACTTTCGTAACTTCTGCTTCCTGATAGAGTTTTTCCATATATTCATGAGCAGCACTAACTCCTTGTGTTTCAAAGAGTTCTTGTGCAAATTGTACTTTCATAGCTTCTGCAAGCAGAGATAGTGATTGCCATACTTCTGGATCTCTTTCCCCCTGTGCAAGCCTTTTCTGCATATCCTTTTGCATGCCTAGTAACTGCGTCTTACTTGCCTGCATAACAGAGTCTGTTGCGCCTAATTCCTTGAGTAATTTAAGTTTTTTCTTATAACAAATCTGTAAATAATCTCTTGCTTCTTTGAACTCTTTGGGTAGTTCAAGCAGTATATAGTCTACTACAGTTTCTTGAACATAAGGTTTTAAGTCTGGATCATCGTCAGAACGAACTTCGATGTCCTCTATAAAGAGATTTTGGCAAACTTCAGTAATTTTCTCTAAATCTGATCCGGGGGATGCACTCAGTCCAAGAATTCTTGGGAACATCGATACTTTTTGGTATTGTTTTGCAATCCACACGTAGTCGTAGTCTCCCGTTGCATGTTGGCATTCATCTAAAATAAGCATCGACACCTGCCGCAAATCTATTTTTTTATTAATAATATCATTACTCATCCCTTGTGGTGTGCTTACAATAACGTGTGCTTCTTTGAATAATTTTTCCCTTTCTTCGGGTTTCATTTCTCCAGTAAAGGTGTGTACCAAAGGTATAGTTGAGTTTTGTCGAAACTCTTCTGCAATTTGTGATGCTAATGGTTTTGTTGGGGTAAGAAAAATAATTTTAGATTCAGGGAAATTATTCAGTCTGTGAATTGCAACCATTAAAGCTGTCTTCGTTTTTCCTCTTCCTGTGGGCAGACAAATTAATGTATTTGCTCGTATGGCTGTGTTGAGTATAGTCTGCTGATAAAGACGGGGTGTAAAATCTTTAATATGAAACATAAGTAGGGTATTTTTTAAGATCTTATAAAGTCTACGCGAGGTCATGCCGCCTGTCCAGAAAGGTTATAAATGGGGGCAGGTCCAATCCTGACATGATTGTATTTATTTTGGGGACATTAGACATTCTTTCTGGACTCAGTATTTTTACTTTAGGGTTCAGTTGGGGTCCTGCTCTCATTTCTTTTCTAGTTCTGTATCTTATTGCGAAATCATTGCCTTATATCACAAACCCAGCGAGTATGGTAGACTTATCCGTTGCTGTAGTATACATAGTTGCACTCTTAGGATATTCGAATACTATTCTTAATGCGATCTGTGCTTTATGGTTAATACAAAAAGGAGTAGTGAGTTTTTTCTAAGCTCTAAAATATTTGTAATAATAAAAGAATGACCCTGCAACAAAAAGACTTGCAAGACTGATAATAAGCATAGGAATAACACTCACTGTGTATGCCAAAAGAATCATGGCAATAGTAAAGACTAAACTAGAGACATAAAGGAGTCGTGAACCAAAGTATACTTTCAATCCTGCAAGATGTGGTAGAGGTAACATATGGAAGAGTGCAAGAGCTGCATTAATAAAAATAAACGTATCCATAGTTCCATAACTATTGAAAAGTTTTCCAAAAATCATAAGAAGAATATTCACCATAGGTCCAGCAAGAGCAATTTTTGCTTCTTCATAATTGGTAATTTCTAAGAACTTTCTTCCAAAACGAGAATGCCTTTTCAAAAGGAGATGGTATTGTCCTACAGCTAAGAAAAACAATTGGCCATTACTAATGATTGCGAAAAGAAAACAAAGTATGAGCCCTAAGGGAAAAGATTCAATAAGAATTTCTTTCCCAAAGAAACGGAATGTTCTTGGAAATGCTTTCGTTTTTCCCCTTCCCATAAGATGCATAGGGGAAAGACTAAGGCTTTGTATGCCCCAAAAGCTATATTCTGTATCAAAACCTGCCATTCGAGCAGCAATCTTATGCCCCATCTGTTGTGCAATGAAAGAAATAGCCACAAGGAGAAGAACAACAAGCAGATGGCTTAACCAGTAGCTCCACATGAAAGTTTGGCTTCCATGATCAAAAGCGACAGCAAAGCTCACAATAAGAATTGTGACAATCAATGCAAAGAGTTCTTTCCTTGTAAACATAACTGTACTAAATTCTTAGAACTATTTAAAATCTTTTATAGGCTGGACTTTCTATAACTCCTAACTCTATTTTTGTAAAAAAGTTTATAAATCATAAGACTCTATAAAAAGGAAATGAAGAGGTTGACCATTCTAGTTTTACTACTATTCTCTCTGCAAATTTTGAATGTGGGGGCTTATGATATTTCTGTAGATTCTGCTTCAGAACAACAAATTGTTCTAGCAGTATCTGATTTAAACACGGTTGATCTCCAATTACAAAATATTGTCGCTACAGTAGAAACACAAACAGTTTCAGATACATACACTATTGATGCAACGGCAAAAGTAGAAGACCAGAGAGTCCTCATTATTATTGACGTAACACCTATTTTCCAAGACTACTCATTAGAAGAAGTAAAAGCAATTACTGTATCAGGCCTGCTAACGATTCAAGGGGAAGACATTGAATTTGGGAAAAGAATCCCTTATAGAAGTGGTTCTTCTTCACAAGGATCTAATCTTGAGCTTGCACCAGCGTTAACGGATGAATCTCCAAACATCATCTATTCTATCATTGGCCTTTCCTTAGTATTAGTATTCTTAATTCTCATTCTCTTCTATAAAAAACCTACACCGAGTGTAAGTACAAAGAAAGAAAAGAAAAAACCTGTGAAAAAGAGAAAAGTTGTAAAGAAAAAGGCTACGAAGAAGGCCAAGAAGCGTTTGTAAGAATTTCATATATTCCTTTTTGGTGTCCAGCCCCAATAATTGCAACAATCGTTTGTTCAGGGTATTTTTCCATACACTGTTTCAGTCTTCGTGCCATGAATACATTTCTCTCCTCAATGAGCACCTTGTAAAAGGAAGGATATCTTATTCTCACTTGTTCAACAAGTGTGTGTATAAGTTCTTCTTGAGGAACTTTTTTGAGATCAAATTCGATTTTTTCTCCAAATCCTAAAAGGCCTTTCACAATATCTCCAACAAAACGAAATCTTTCTTTCCACGTAAGAGTTTTAAAAAGTCTTTTAATAGTAATACTAATTTCTTGATCTATGAGCAAAATTTTTGCTTGAATCTTTGCTGCTTCATGAACGGCTGCCTTCATCTCTGCTCCTGGTTTTGTTCCTACCATCTTTCCCAGTCTTTCTTCAATCCATGCCCCAAAGAGTGCAAAAAGAAAACCAGAAGCTCCCAATTTCTTCAATTCTTGGAAGGAAACGCGTTTTCGTTTTCCTTTTGTTTCCATCAGTCCTTGAAATCTTCCTTTGTCTAATTCCACTGCAACAAATCCTGGTTTCTTCTCTGCAATAATCTTTTTAACTTCAACAATACTCTCTGGAGAGATATGAGATGTTCCAAGTAATATGAGATTTCTATATACTATCATAGAGCAAAGAAAAGTATTT
>JAHFJQ010000016.1 GCA_023245755.1 archaeon
TAGACTGGATGTTAGAACTAAAATATAAAAAGAAAAAAATTAATGGAGAAGCAATCCTCCATATTTTAGGAACAAAGGCACAAAGACTAGACTAATAATTGCCATAAGTTTTAGCAAAATGTTTAATCCTGGTCCAGATGTGTCCTTACACGGATCTCCTACAGTATCCCCGATAACTGCTGCTTTATGACATGTAGAACCCTTTCCACCATGTGCACCAGACTCAATGTATTTCTTTGCATTGTCCCATGCTCCCCCTGCATTTGCTTTTGCAATTGCGAGTACTGCACCGGAGGCAAGGGTTCCTGCAAGGACTCCTGCGAGTGCTTCTATTCCAAAAAGAAGTCCTACTGCAATAGGTGTGACAACGACTAAGAGTCCTGGTGCAATCATTTCCCGTAGTGCTGCTTTTGTTGCAATGTCAATACAATGTTTATAATCTGGTTTTGCTGTTCCTTCCATGAGTCCAGGTATACTTTTGAATTGCCGACGTACTTCTTCTACGATATCCTGTGCTGCCTTTGCAACAGATTTCATGGTCATAGCTCCAAATAAAAAGGGGAGCATTCCTCCAATGAATAGTCCTGCAATAACAATAGGGTTGAGTAGATTTACTGCAGAAATTCCTGAAGCTGCGACGAATGCAGAGAATAAAGCCAGTGCGGTGAGGGTTGCAGAACCAATAGCAAAACCCTTTCCAATTGCTGCTGTGGTATTTCCTGCTGCATCAAGTACGTCTGTTCTTTTTCGTACTTCAGAAGGAAGACCTGCCATTTCTGCAATTCCTCCAGCATTATCTGCAACAGGACCATAGGCATCAATTGCTAAGGTAATGACTAATGTTGAGAGCATTCCTAACGCTGCAATTGCAATTCCGTATAAGCCTGCGTAGTTGAAACTTACTATTACTGTTCCTGCGATTAGGATGATAGGTAGTACAGCACTTTCATAGCCCAAAGCAATTCCTTGGATGATATTGGTTGCTGCTCCAGACTCAGAAGCTTTTGCAACACGGCGTACTGGTTTGTAGCTGTGTGAGGTAAAATATTCTGTAATTAAACCAATAAGCAATCCCGAAATTAAGCCAGATGCTAAGGCGATGTATACGCCCATACTTGTGTAACTTACTCCAGAAAGCTGGAAGGTTGCTGGAATAAATTTCTTGGTGACAAAATACATGACAACAAGCATGAATATAGAAGAGAGAACCATGCCTTTCTTTAATGCATTCTCTACGTTTGCACCTGCTTTATATTTGACTAACCCCATTGTTGCCAGAGCAGCAATAATTCCTATTGCTGAAATTGCCAATGGGTAGAGTAAGGCTGTTTCTATGCCTAAAGCACCGAAAGCAAGAGCTCCAATAACCATTGCTGCACAGGTTGATTCTGCGACAGAACCAAACAGATCTGCGCCCATTCCTGCAACATCTCCAACATTATCTCCTACGTTATCTGCAATCACTGCTGGATTTCTTGGATCGTCCTCAGGAATTCCTGCTTCTACTTTTCCAACGAGGTCTGCACCAACGTCAGCAGCCTTTGTGTAAATTCCTCCACCCACACGTGCAAAGAGAGCAATAGAAGAAGCTCCAAGAGCAAAACCTGTGAGTACTTCCATGATGGTTTCTGCTTGGAAACCTAGGCTTGTAAAGAGAAGGTATAGTGCTGCAAGACCGAGAACTGCAATGCCTACAAGTGCGAAACCAAGAACTGTTCCAGAACGAAATGCTATGGTAAAAGCTTTTTCAATACTTGATTCTGCTGCATGGGCTGTTCGTACATTTGCTTTTGTGGCAATTTTCATGCCAATAAAGCCTGCAAGAATGGATGCAAGTGAACCTATAACAAAGGCCAAGGCTGTCCAGGGTCCTTCATTGATCGTTGCTGTTGCTGGATGATCTAAAAAGAGAGCGATGATGACTGCCATCACTACGATAAAGACCCCCATAATTTTGTATTCTCTTACTAAGAATGCCATTGCTCCTTCATGAATTGCGGAAGCAATTTCGTTCATTTTTTCATTTCCTGTTTTTGCCTTCTTTACCCATTGTGCGATTGAAAATGCGACAACAAGTGAAAGAAGAGCTATTAATAGAATGTATAATACTAGTTGCATTGTGTATCCTCCAAAATTTTGTATTCTGGAGAATTTTTTCGGTATTTTTAAGTTTGGTGGTATATAGTCTCTTTTCTTCTCATCTTTGTCGTCTTTTACGAGGGATTACTTAAGGAAGATTTATATATCTCTTTTGGTCTCTTTTTTGTATGAAAGATCTTGTTATTGTAAAGGCAGCACATGGTGATCGTTCACAGGTACGAATGAGAGAAGCAATACAGTCTTTTTCTTTTGATGATCGAGCTGTTCTTGAAAAGGTCATAGCCTCTATGACACTTGAAGGTATCGCATATAAAACTCTTCTTCAAAGACTGTTGGCTGCTCCTTTAGGTATTGATCATTTCTTTTGTGATGGTCTTGATAAAACAGCTGCAACTATTGCAAATAAGGTTCTGCGTGAAGGCCCCTTTTTTTTGGATGGTCTCCTTTTGCAAGCTCAAAAAGAAGAAGACTTAGTTTATGAACAAGTTATTTCTGAAATAAAAGATCTTGTTTCTTTAGTTCCACAAACTTGGCTCGGTGCTGGATATACGCCTTTTTTTTATGAAACTGAAACGGTTCATACAGGAAAAAGTGTTTCTAGAAGAGATAAAGAATTATACCCCTATCTTGTTCGTCAAGCAGGAAATCGAAATATTCTCTTTATGGGAAAGGGGCATGCACTTAAACCTTTTTTTGAATCAAGAACTCCTTTTCGTGTTATTGAAATCACTCTTAATCCTTTTTCTGGATTTTTATTAAATGATGGTGACCGCTTTCAAGAGCTTATTCGTCATGCTGCTAGGGGAAGTTTAGAATTTTCTGTTCGTTATAACCGAATTCAGAAGGATGATCCTTTTGCTCGTGCTGTTGTAGGGTATGCTCAAGATGTTGTTGCAGAACAAAATGCTCAACCTCCTTTAACTAGTTTTGATAGAAGCGGAATAAATTCTCTTTTAGCAATGGGACTTAAGCCTCTTTATTGATTTTTTTCTCACCCACACCTTTAAATACTCTTTCTGTCACTACTGGTCTAGACAAAAGAGTGGTGATAGGAAATGTACGATGCGAAAAAACCCACTCATTTTCAGACAAGACGAATACGAATTTCTTCATAGAGTATACCTTTCAAATCCTAGTAAAGCAAAAGTGTATCAGGATATTTCTAAGAAAAAAGGTATTGGTCTAAGTAAAGATCAAATTATGTATGTCAAAAAGAAATTTGCTGAGTGGAAAGAGCATAATCCTAATGAACTTCTTTGGATGGGTGAAGAGGCAGAATAGGTTGTTTTTATATACTTTCAATTAAAAATTCTCTTTTATGATTCCTTTTTCGGACCTTCAAGACGTTCTCAAAAATGCTTCTATTCCTAGTAATTGTTCTCTATTTTCTACCGTACGAGGAGAGCCATTTACTCTTTCTGCTCATGATAGAAGAGCTCTTACTTCTTTAGGGGTTGGCGCTCTCTTTGGATCCTATTTAGGATATGTTGCGGATAAAACTATTCTTCTTTTAGATCTTGATATTCAAGCACGTGCACCCATTGCTGATGGTTTTCCCCGCTTGAGAGGTACTTTGGGAATTGTAGGACCTGCAGGAAGCATTGACCCCACATTTTATGTTCCTCATGATGAGGTTCAATTTTATCTTCATAGAGATTGTATATTAGAAGATCTTAGTTCAGCGCCTTTTCCTTGTCTTGTTGTTTGTAGAGATACACGAAACCTTGAAGGTTTGTTGCCAGAAGTTTCTTCAGAAGCACTCTTGCAGCAGATTGATCGTGTTCTCACTCCAACATATCGGCCCAACACTACTGAGAGAGAACTTCTTGTTCAAAAACTCTTTACTTCTCTTTCTGCACTTCCTCGTTTTGGATATACCTTTCGTTCTAAGAAAAATGGAATGAGCTTAGGTGAAAGTAAAAATAAATTGTATAGATCTTTATCCACAGTTGTAAAACGTCTTTAACAGTACCCTTCCTGTTGTGCTACAATATTGTCATACTGACTAAATGTCGAAATATCTGCTTGATTGGGTTCACTGTTATATTGTGTTTTCCAAATATCTACTGCTTCTTGGTAGGTGACATATTTAATGAGTCCTGCATCTGCATAAGGTTTTAATTCATCTAGCACTTCTTTGAGAGCGTCATTTGTTTCAACGCCCGTTTTTCCAATAGTTGCAGTATCTTGTACGTGGATGTTTGCTGTATATATTTTCCCTGCAGGTAATTCTCCAGATTGGATTTTTGAAACTAGTTCTTTGATATAGCCTCCATCAGAGTAAAAGAGTGTTTCACCGTTTGATTCTGCAATTAAAGTTGCATCATGATCGTAGCCTTGTCCAAAAAGGACGATTCCTTCTCCTTGGTCTTCATAAAAATTATCTTCGATTCCTGGGTACCACATTCCTGAAGTCAGCTCATCATATACATGACCAGAAGACCCCGCTCCAGAAAGAATTTCTGGTTTCCATTTGTAACTAGGGTACATTTTTCCATAGATGTAGCCATCACTTTCCAACTCTAAGGTATCATGCCAATTCGTTGCTTGAGGTTGTCCATGCACACATTCAAATACAATAAGACCCCCAATAACTCCTGAAGGTTGCACTCCTAGCTGCTCAATAAGATATGCAATATCTGCTTGATTGTATTCACTAGGGTGGTTGTGTTCATCTACACTGAAATTGAGATCCTCTATCATATACTGCAGAATATTTTTATTGTTTGTATCCGTGTAGAGATCACTTGTTTCATATTCTTGCATGGCTAATAACACAGAGTAATCTGATTCCCAGTTGAGTTTTGCATTATAGGAATGAATCAGCTGCAAACGTGCGAGAAGGTCGTCCCTATATATTTGGTACCTTTCTTTATTTGGAATGGTAATACTATTTTCTGCATGAGAGTTTATCGTGACGTAGACAGGTGTACTTGTTTCTGTATTTTGTTCTTGATTAGAGTTATGGCTTTGCTGTTTCTCTGTGGAACAGGATGTGAGTACAATAATACAGAAAATGCTTATGAGAATAAAAGCTCTTTTTTTCATAGCGGGTATAGAAGACTTTTCTGTTTAAATCTTTTTAGATTCTTGTTTGAGAAGCTTTGGAAGGTCTTTTACACTTTTAATTATTTTCCAGGGCTTTTCTTTTTGTAGCTGTGCTTTGCTATGGTCTCCTGTAAGAACACTAATAGTCTTTACTTTTGCTTTTCTTCCTGCACGTATATCGTAGACAGAATCTCCAACCATGTACCCATCATTGAGTTTGAGAAGCTGCTCTGCCTTTATGATTTCATCTGGAGCGGGTTTTGGATGTTTTACATTATCATTTCCTATAATTACTTTGAAAAAGCTTTTGTTTATTTTTGTATGGTGTAATAGGCAAAGAATTTCTTTTCTTTTACAATTGGAAAGCAGTGCAAGTTCATACTCTTTCTTTAAGAGCTTGAGAGTTTGTTTTGCACTAGGTATGGGCTTTGCATATTTTGCGGTTTCTTGTATAAGTATCAAGTCGTGGTCATCTACTACTTTTTTTACTTGTTTTGCATCTAAGCTTGGATAAAGTTTCCTTACTAGTTTGGAACTTTCTACACTGAAACTTTGGATAATTTCTTTTCGTTTTTTTTTAGGAAGACTATTTTGTGTAAATGCCTTTTCAAAAGCTTTAATATGTGCTGGTGTAGACCGAATAAGAGTATTATCTAAATCAAAGCAGAGAAGTTTCATTGTCTTTCTAAGATCTTTTCTTCTTTTAAGAGTTTTGTTTGAGAAAGTTATAAAAATGATTAGGGCTTCTTGTTTTTTTCGGAGGGATCTTTATGAAAAAGAATATGTTTTTAGTGATAGTAGGGCTTATTTTACTTAGTGCTCTTGTATCTGCAAGTAGTTGGCCTGCAGATGCGAGTGGTACTGAGCTTGTGGCTGGGTTACCTAGCGCATATGAACCTAGTGGTGCAGCATGGGATTCTGAAAGCCAAAAACTCTATGTTGTGAGTGATGAAGGTATTGTGAGTCGTATGAACTTAGATGGAAGTTCCGTACAAAATTGGTATTTTTCTGGAGATTATGAAGGAATTGCAGTAGCTTCTGGGAAAGTGTATATTGGTATTGAATATCCTGCAAAAGTTGTGGAGTTTGATCCTACTACGGGTACTCTCACAGGAAAAAGCTGGACTCTGAATCATGTTAATGGTGATGCGAAACTGGGTATGGAAGGTATGACGATTGTTCCTACAAATACAGGACTACGTGTGTATGCTGGTTCACAATATGATGCATCGATTTCTGTGTATGATATCAATCCTTCTGTGAGTGAAAGTGTGAGCTACGTTACAAGTTTTAAACCTTACTCCGGAAGTATTTCTGATCTTTCCTATGATGTAAACACTGGAAGGCTGTATGCTTTGTATGATAGTGCCGTTGTAGTTTTAGATCTTCAGGGTAATATTTTAGATCAATATACTGCTCCAGGGTTTGATCAAGAGGGTATTGCTGTGATTAGCTCTTGTTCTAGCACCTTAGGAACCATTGTTGTTGCTTCTGATACACCTGCATCTGTCATGAAGTATGGAAATTTCCAAACTGGTTGTGTTGTTCCTGTACCTACAGTAGATGTGAACTTGATTAGCTCCTTTACGGTTAATAGCGATAGAAGTATCTCTGTGCAATACAAAGATGGCCATAGTAATAGTTTTACTGCATTTAGTGATGGAAAAGTTAAAGCAGCATTGAATAAAGATAGCACTCGTCTTATTGTGAGCAATGGAAAATATGTTGCTGTGTATAAGAATGGAGTGAATGTTGCACAAAAACAAATTAATGCTAATGCTTTGAAAACGTATACGATGACCGTCACTTCAACAAGTACCGGAGATAGTATCCTTGTAGATTATGTTGCTCGATGGTATAGATATACGGATACCTTGAGTCTTGAAGGAGATACTCTTTCGTATATTAGCGGAGTAAAAACCAGACTTTAATTTTTTTCTTTTATTATTTTTTCTTCTATATATCTTATTGCATCCATCGTGTGAGGAAAGATATGCTCTTCTTTCATGAGATGATTAAACTCTTTATCAAGCTCTAATTTTTCTTCTACTCTTTGCTTCAAGCCTGTGATGAGGACAATTCTTTTGTCTTTATGTCTTTCTTTGATAAAACTTTTCAGACGTTCAATACCGGAAGTATCTACAAAAGGGACGTGTTTCATACGAAGAATGATTATTTTCTTTCTCATGTCCATGTGTGCACTTATCTTTTTCTCGAAAATATTAATCGCACCAAAGAAGAATGGGCCTTGTATGGTAAAGACTGCGACATTTTCTTTTAAAACCCTATTTTCGTTAATCATTTTGTTGATTCTTCCGTTTGGCTCAAAGTCATCCATGTGCGTGATGTTTGCTGTTTCTGTTAATTTGATAAAGATGAGGAAGATTGCAAGTATCATACCGATTTGTACTGCAAAAACAAGGTCGGTTGTTACTGTTAAAATAAATGTAGCGAATAAGACTATTGTGTCTGCTCTGCTCATTTTGATTATGGTTCTAAACTCTTCAAGGTTTATCATGCGCGCAGAAACAAAAAGGAGAATCCCTGCAAGAAAAGCTTTTGGGATATAGAGTGCTATTGGTCCAAAGAAAAGAATAGTTAAAAGAAGGAAAAGTGCATGAATTATGCCTGCTCCTTTTGTTTTCGCACCCTCTCTTATGTTTACTGCTGTTCTTGCAATTGCTGCTGTGCAGGGAATGCCATTAAAGAAGGGCAGGGTTATATTTGCAATACCTTGGCTACGGAGTTCTTTATCACTTTCATGTTTGGTATTTGTCATCCCATCTGCAACAACAGCACAAAGAAGGGCTTCAATTGCTCCTAATAGTGCAATTGTTAGTGCAGCTGGAAGTACTGCCTTTACCAGTTCAAAATTTATCGCAAACAATTGAAAGCTGGGAAGCTGAGTGGGAATTACTCCTACTGTGGGTACAGAAAGGCTGAGAAAAAATGTTGCAGAAATAGTGATAATTAATGCAATCATAGATGCAGGTATATTTCTGAAAAACTTGATTTCTTTGAAAATTCTGGGATAGAGTACAAGAAGGAGTATTGTTCCTGCTGTTATTGTTACGGCAATGATGTTTGTTGTACTTAGATTTCTGATTATTTCAATGAGAGTGTTCCAGATATGTTCTTGTGGTGCTATTGTTATACCCAGAGCGTTTGCTATCTGTCCTGAGAAAATGATGACGCCTATGCCTGCAGTGAAGCCAGAGATGACTGGTAGAGGAATATATTTTACCACCTTACCCAGTTTAATTATCCCAAAAAAGAGTTGAAGAATTCCTGCGAGAAATCCAGCAAGGAGAAGACCTTCAATGCCATATTTATTTACTGTGGAAAGAATAATGACCGTCATAGCACCTGTAGGTCCTGTGATAGAAAATTTGGAGCCACCTAGCGCTGAACCAAGGACCCCTGCGATAATTGCAGTGTATAAGCCCATAATGGGTGGAACACCCGAAGCGATTGCAAAAGCTATTGCAAGTGGAAGTGCTACCACTGCTGTAATGAAGCCTGCTTTCAGGTCTGAAAGAAAAGAATCTTTAATGTACTCTTTTATTTTCATGAAGTTTTTGCTTAGCTTATTTTCTCTTTACATAGTTTTCGGTGATAGACATAAAAGAAAAAAATTATCTTCCTTCACCAAGAATGTCTAAGGCATTTTCGTATGCAAACTTCTCACGATTATCTGTATCTAATTTTATAATAAACGTTCTTGCTGCCTTTATGATTCTATTGTACACTTCCTCGTTGAAATCATATTCTGATGGAAGGTAGGATCCTAGAACTACTCTTTCGGGATAGCTTTCAAGAAGGTTTTTGTACCTTAGTACTGCATTATTGATATAAACTGGGCCTGATCGATCATACTCTTCTATAAATGCACTTATTGCGTCTTCTGTATCTTGTGAGCTAAATTTCTCTGCTAGTCCTTTGTCTCCATCATAGAGAATATCATTTGTATCTATGATATAGAAGAGATTATCATTATTTTCTAGAAGGCTCATATATTCTGTTTCATCAGATTCTAATTCTTCAGGATGTATATGAAGAAAAAAGTTGGTTTGGGGATAGGCTGTAAGAATTTCTTGCATACCCTCTTGTTGTGCACTCCCTGTTCCTATTTCCATAATAATCGTTTTCTGCTCTGTCTGTGCAAAGTCATAGAAGCCTATAATCTTTGAGTTTGTTGGGTTTATTCCTAAGCTAGATATATCTAATCTTCCTAGACCTTTTATCTCTCCAAGGTTTGCCTTTACTTCATTATATATAGATTCGTAATCTGAAGGAAGTTCATCATTTGTAAAGCTGGTCTTTAACTCTGTTGTTGTGAATCCTGGATTTGTAAAGAGTGATATTCTGGATGGATGATTATCTATAGCACTTTGTATGATGTCTCTATTTGAGTCGGGTGTAACAAAAAGAAGCATGTAATTTATTCCATTGTCATCGATATTAGTGAAAAACTCTTCTTCTGAACTATTCGTTGTATTCCAATCCATTCCTGTAATATATAGAGGTCCATTGTAGAGGTTTGCATACTTAATACTGGGATTGAACACTTGAAAATCTTCTTCTGCTATTGTTTCTTCATTACTGGCTGTGCTTATTTCTTCTTGCGTGCTTGTATCTTGTTCGCTATTCTCTGTAGAGCTATCAATTTGTTCTTGTGTTCCTGTTTCTTCATTACTTTCTGTGTTTTCTGCTGTTGTGTTCTCTGTTGGTGTCGCAACAAGAGTAATTTCATATCCTTTACATGCTGATAGGATAAATAAAGAAAGTATGACTAGTCCAATGAGTTTTCCCTTTTTCATAATGTTGGTCATATTCTTGGAGTATAAAAGTGTTTTTATTTTACAATGCTTTTTGCTCTTTTTACAAAGGATTTTGGTTTAAGAATTCCCTCTTCAGAAATCACTGCTGTTATGTGTTTCCAATGGATTTTTTCAAATGCAGGGTTATGAATAGATACTCCCTTTGGAATATGTCCCCAGACTTCTTCTTTTGCTCTTTGTTCAATATGTTCCTTCTTTTCATCATATTTCCAAATTGATGCACAGACGTATAAAGGTTTATGATAATGACTGGAAAGTAAAGCTACAAGTTCAGAGCCAATTTTATTGTAGACACCTTCTTTTGTGATTGCATCTGCACCAATGAGAACAAGGTCTGCCTCTTGTATTGCGGAGATCATTGCTGCATCTACATGATGCGTTACAGCTATTCCTGCCTTTGCAAGCTCTTGAGCGGTTTTTCTTCCTTGTAATAAAGGCCTTGTTTCTGTATTTGATACAGTTATCTTTTTACGTTTAGATACTTGTTTTAGGATTGCTGTTACGGAACTGGCATGGCAGTGCGTGTAGACTCTTAATTTTTTTTCTTTTCGTTCTTTGATAAGAAAGATACTTCCGATTTTTATGATTCTTTCTTTTCGTTCTTGTTTTTTTACAAGTGTATGTTTAATATTTTCTTTAGTTGCATGTTTGAGATGTTGTATATCTCTTTCTGGAAATGACTTTGTAAACTGAATAACTTGGGTAGTGTAATTTCTCATCTCTGGTTCTGTGGAACGTGTTTGAAAAAGCTGTTGTTTTGCTGTATTTAATTCTTTGAGAAGTTGTGCCTTTGTTTTTGCTTGAGAATGAATAACGGTGTTTTCTAAAGCTTGTAATGCAGCAGTTGTGACATTTTCTGCACCTTGGATCTTTATGCTTTTGATTTTATCACAGGTCTCTTTTAGATTCATTTGTGGATCTTAAGGAAGAAAACTATATAAACGTTTTTACCGCTTTCTTTAGAAATGCAGAATAAACATATGGGACTCCTTCTTGTTCTTGCTTCCGTTGTGCTTGTTGATGTTGCCCAACTTTTTTTGAAATATGGCATGAATCAAGTAGGAAATTTGGATTTTAGCCAAGGAATATTTTCTTTGTTTCTCTTTATTTTTAGTAATGTTTATGTTCTTATTGGCGTTGTTCTTTTTGCTTCTAGTTCTATTGGATGGCTGCTTGCTCTTTCAAAGGTACCCTTAAGCTTTGCATACCCTATTGTTAGTTTGGGATATGTCTTTGTGTCCTTTTCTTCTTGGTTTTTCTTTCATGAATCTATTTCTGGTTTGCGTATCTTAGGTTTAGGAATTATCATTGGAGGAGTGCTTTTGCTTTCACGAACATGATCTTTTATACTTTTCTTTTGATTATTGGCATTTTTTTAGGAGTTATTGCCCAACTTTCTTTGAAACATGGAATGAATCAGGTACAAATAGACTCTTTTCGTGCTTTGAAACTTTTTGATTTGTTGAGAAGGCTTGCTTTTAATCTCTTTATCGTTTTAGGTTTTGTGTGTTATGGCCTTTCTTTACTCCTTTGGCTGATTATCCTTTCTACGCTAGACCTTAGTTATGCGTACCCTATGGCAAGCTCTGGCTATTTCTTTGTTGCCCTTGCTTCCTATTTTATTTTTAAAGAAAAAATTAGTTGGCAACGTTGGGTAGCAATAGGAATTATTATGCTTGGGGTTGTATTAGTTGGCTTAAGTTAGAAATGAGATTATTCTTGTATCTGGTAGCCTCTTGCTTTGGCTAATGCATAAAGATATTCACGTCCATCTCTTAGAGCTTGAAGTTCATCTTTTACATGAGTTATTGCACTCATAGTGTGAGGATCTGTTTCGTATCCTAAATGCGGAATAGAAGCAAATAATTCGTAGTCATGAAGAAGTCTTTCTACTGCTTCTCTTCTTGGTTCAAACCATTCTCTAAATTCAGCTTCTGGTTTACCCAGTATGTCTGTTAAATCTGAACGAATTTGTAGTGCTTTGAAATCTCTTGTCATTTTGAATAGAAATTATTTAAAAAAAGTAAGAAAAAAAAACTATGCCATATTGAAGTTTTCTCGCAAGAATTCAATCATAATCGTATTTCCTGCAATTCTATATACTTCATAGGCATTGTTGAGTTGCTCTTTTTGTATGAAGATATCTCCTACATTGTTCAGCTTCTCTTTTGATGCAGCAAATTCATATGCTTTTGCAGCAAGTACTAATTGATCATGCTTTACACACTCATCACCAACAACAATAAGTTTGTCTCTATGGTTTAAGAAGCGGAATACTTCAATTGCACTTTCATACTTTTCTCTCTTCAAACATTCATCTCCTACAAGAAGAAGTCTGTTTTTGTCTTCTACCAGTTGGAATGCTTTGATTGCATCTGACATTTGTCCGTCTCTTAAGCATACTTCGCCAATCTGCATTAAGCGGTCTCGTGCCTCTGCAATCCAATAACATTCAATTGCGTGGGAAAACATATTCATATTTTTATACGAATCGCCAATTTCGATTAATTTATCCCTATTCTTTGCTTTCATATATGCAGCAATTGCTTCTTTGGTTCTTCCTTTTTTCACCAATTCTTCTGCTACTGCATTTAGAATTCCTCTTTGCATGTCTTCGCCAAACATGTCGAGGCTTGTATTCTCAAGACCTTTCTTGAGAACTATAGGAACCATGCGTTTGAATGTGTCCTCTTTTTCTGCGTTAAACTTTTGTACAAGTTCTGGAACAATGTTTTTGAGTTGATCTACCATCTTGTAGC